>NZ_JBIUSD010000002.1:631210-870627 GCF_044741185.1 Streptomyces sp. NPDC088197 | reverse complement strand
CACACTCGCGATCCCCGCATCCCGGCAGGCACGGGCAACGCGGACAGCAATTTCACCGCGGTTCGCGATGAGCACCTTGCGCACGATGGCTCCCTCCTTGAAACAAGCCGAGTTTAGGTACTGGCCACACTTGGTGCCGAGGCACCCCTGCACGTGAGCTTCCCCACACGGAGGGTGATCCATGGGCCTGAAGAACCCGTGAACGCCTGCTCAGTCCACGGTACGGCCCCGCTCGGGCCGATGTCCCGCACTCATCGGTGTGGGGGAGATCTCCCTGTAAGTCTGCGAAGAGACCTGACGTTCTTTTGTGGAAACCCTACGAATAGCGAGCGGAATCTTTGCCGTCGGTGTTTCCCGACCGGCCGCCGGTGTCCCCGAACGAGTGGGGTGACGTTCCGGATCGCGCGCGCCGGACTCCCCGTACGGGTGGAACGACCGGCGTGGCCAGACCCCTTGCCGCCGGTTGTACCGGTGAGTAGCCTGCGACAGGCGGGGGTACCAGCGGTAACCGGGCCCCGGACGACGGCCGAAGGGGACAGTGTGCGCAGAGGTATAGCCGTCGGCACCGCCGTGGTCCTTGTTCTCGAAGCCCTCACCATCGCCTTCGTGAACTGGATACTCGGCCTCGCCGTACGCCATCAGTCCATGTCGCTCGCCGGTCTCGACTCCGACGCCATGGCCATCGGATCGTGGGTGGGCGGCGCGCTGTTCGGCCTCTTCCTCATCCTGTGCGCGGTGCTCGTCGTGCGGATAGTGCGCCGCGACGAGATGACCGGCCGGTTCGCCAGGATCGTGCTCATCGTCTGCGCGGTGGTGCACGGCGTGGTCGGCGCGCTGGTCGTCGGCCTGATCGGCTGGTACGCGTTCGTGCTGATGATGGTGATACTGGGCGGCCTCGTCGCCACGCTGCTGATGTACGCGCCCGAGGACCGGCCGCGGGAGGCCGCCGAGAGCGGGACCGCGAACGGCAACGGCGGCGAACTCCCGCCGCCCGCCACGGCCTGAGCGCTCCCGGAACCGGCCCAGGAACTGGCCCAGGACCGACCCCGGACCCAGGAACCGGCCCCGCCTCCCGCGCCCGCTGACGGCGGCTCAGACCCACAGGTCGGTGATCCGTACCCCCAGCTCGGCCAGCAGCCGCCGCAGCAGCGGCAGGGACAGGCCGATCACGTTGCCCGCGTCGCCTTCGATGCCCTCCACGAAGGGCGCGGAGCGGCCGTCGAGGGTGAACGCGCCCGCCACGTACAGCGGTTCACCGCTCGCCACATACGCGGCGACCTCGTCGTCGTCCGGCGTCCCGAACCGTACGGTCGTGGACGCGGTCTCGGCGACCTGCTTGCCGCTGGCGGTGTCGATCACGCAGTGCCCGGTCCGCAGCACCCCGCTGCGCCCGCGCATCGCCTGCCAGCGCGCCACCGCCTCGGCCGCGTCCGCGGGCTTGCCCAGCGCCTGGCCGTCGAGTTCGAGAACGGAGTCGCAGCCGATCACCAGCTCGCCGCCGTCGAGCGCGCCGCTCCCGGCCACCGCGTTGGCCTTCGCCTCGGCCAGTACGCGGGCCAGTTCGGCGGGCGTGGCGGCCGTGATCGCGTCCTCGTCGACACCGCTGACGATCACGCGCGGGTCGAGGCCCGCCTGTTTCAGCAGCCCGAGCCGGGCGGGCGAGGCGGACGCGAGGACAAGGGTTCTGGAGCTGCTCATCGGCCCATCGTAGGCACCGACACCCGTACGGGGGACGCCGGTTCAGGACGCGGGTTCACGGCCGCGTCCGGGGCGGCTGGCGGCGCCGGTGCCGCTCTCCGGGTCGGTCCTGGCCGGTGCGGGCCGTTCTCCGGGCCGGTCCTGGCCGGGACGCGCGGGTTCACGACCTCCAGGTCGCCACCAGCATGACCACGGCGGCTGCCAGCGCGATCACCAGCATCGCGCGGCGCAGCATCGCCTGCGCCTTGCGCATCTCCTCCGGCGGTTCGTCCCGCGGGTCCGACCACAACATGTCTCCAGGGTTGCGCCCCGGCGAACCGGAGCGCCTGAGTACGGATACTCAGGATCACCCTGTTACTGGTGTGACATCCGCCGCCGACCCGACATTCCGCTCACGCGGGCCAGGCCGACGCCCGCCACGCGCCGGGCCCCGGCGCCGGTACGCCGCGCGGCACATTGCGCGCCGGGTCGGCCCAGCCGTCCAGCGGGGCCGGGCCGTCTGCGCTCTTCCCGGCCGCCGCGGCCCGCGCCTGGACGAGGGCGACGACGGCCGCCAGTTCCTCGGGGGTCGGGCTGCCCCGCTCCACCTTGATCACCATGAGCGCTCTCCTCCTCGGCTCGCGGGTCCCTGCCCGGCGGGTCCCGCGGGTCCTCGCCCCCGGGCCCCGCGCGGTCCGTCTACAGCGGGATGTTGCCGTGCTTCTTCGGCGGCAGGCTCTCCCGCTTGTTGCGCAGCGTCCGCAGCGCCTTCACGAGCTGCGCGCGGGTCTGGGAGGGCGCGATGACCGCGTCCACGTAGCCGCGCTCCGCGGCGATGTACGGATTCAGCAGCGTGTCCTCGTAGTCCGCGATGAGCCGCGCCCGCAGCTCCTCCGCCTCCTGCGGGGTGGCCGCCTCGGCCAGCGTGCGGCGGTGCAGGATGTTGACGGCGCCCTGCGCGCCCATCACCGCGATCTGTGCCGTGGGCCAGGCCAGGTTCAGGTCAGCGCCCAGGTGCTTGGAGCCCATCACGTCGTACGCGCCGCCGTACGCCTTTCGAGTGATGATCGTGATCAGCGGAACCGTGGCCTCGGCGTACGCGTAGATCAATTTGGCACCGCGGCGGATGATGCCGTCCCACTCCTGACTGGTGCCGGGGAGAAATCCGGGAACGTCGACGAAAGTGACCACGGGGATGTTGAAGCTGTCGCAGGTCCGCACGAAACGCGCCGCCTTCTCGGAGGCGTTGATGTCGAGACAGCCCGCGAATTGGAGCGGCTGGTTGGCGACCACACCGACAGGACGGCCTTCGATACGGCCGAGACCGGTGAGG
Source organism: Streptomyces sp. NPDC088197 (assembly GCF_044741185.1). Taxonomy (NCBI): domain Bacteria; kingdom Bacillati; phylum Actinomycetota; class Actinomycetes; order Kitasatosporales; family Streptomycetaceae; genus Streptomyces; species Streptomyces sp. NPDC088197. The sequence continues at coordinate 867,617 of NZ_JBIUSD010000002.1, read as the reverse complement.
ATGTTCGGCGCGAACAGCGCCTGGGTCTCCAGGAATTCGCCGTCGTCCAGGACGTGCTCGATCACCTTGTGCATGTCGTACGGCTGATTCGCCGAGTCCGGGATCAGCGTGTCCAGTTCGAGGTCCTCGTCCGTGACCGCCAGATCCGCCTCGGCGGCGAAGGACGGCGCCTCCTGGAGGTTGTTGCTCGGCAGGTACGACAGCAGCGCCTTGACGTACTCGAAGGCGTCCTTCTCGTCACCGGCCAGGTGATGCGCGTTCCCCGACGTCGAGTTGTGGGTACGGGCGCCGCCCAGCTCCTCCATGCCGACGTCCTCGCCGGTCACCGTCTTGATCACATCGGGACCCGTGATGAACATGTGCGAGGTCTGGTCGACCATCACCACGAAGTCGGTGATCGCGGGGGAGTACACCGCGCCGCCCGCGCACGGGCCCATGATCAGGCTGATCTGCGGGATCACCCCGGAGGCGTGGGTGTTGCGGCGGAAGATCTCGCCGTACATGCCGAGCGAGGTGACGCCCTCCTGGATGCGGGCGCCGCCGGAGTCGTTGATGCCGATCACCGGGCAGCCGGTCTTCAGCGCGAAGTCCATCACCTTGACGATCTTCTCGCCGTAGACCTCGCCGAGCGCGCCGCCGAAGACCGTGAAGTCCTGCGAGAACACCGCGACCGGGCGGCCCTCGACCGTGCCGTAGCCGGTGACGACACCGTCGCCGTACGGCCGGTTGCTCTCCAGGCCGAAGTTGGTCGAGCGGTGCCGAGCCAGCTCGTCCAGCTCGGTGAACGACCCCTCGTCCAGGAGCAGTTCGATCCGCTCGCGGGCCGTGCCCTTCCCCTTGGCATGCTGCTTGTCCACCGCGCGCCCGGAGCCCGCGTGCGTCGCCTCCTCGATACGGCGGCGCAGGTCCGCGAGCTTGCCCGCGGTGGTGTGGATGTCGTGTTCCTGCTCGGACATGGAGGCGGCTCTCCTGCTCTCGGCGGGACTTGCTGACTGGCCGGTAACGCTGTTCCGTAGCGTAGTGGCGACTCTGGGGTACGAGCAGTGCGGCGTTGGACACACTCCGGTACCCGCCTCATAGGGTGAGGACATGACGCCCAGCCGCTGGTCCGACCTGGAACGACCGCCGCTCAACGCCGCCGCGCTGCGGCGCGCCGTGGTCACCCCCGACGCGCTGTGGACCGCGCTGGACGTGGTGGACGCCACCGGCTCCACCAACAGCGACCTGGCCGCCCGCGCCGCGCGGGGCGCCCCCGAGGGGGCGGTCCTCGTGGCCGAGGAGCAGACCGCGGGCCGCGGACGGCTGGACCGCCGCTGGTCGGCGCCGCCGCGCTCCGGGCTCTTCTTCTCGGTACTGCTCCGACCGGGTGGCGCCATGGCCGCTCGTACCGCGCCCGACGGCACGCCGCTCCCGGCGCACGGCCCGGTGCCGGTGCACCGCTGGGGCTGGCTGCCGCTGCTCGCCGGGGTCGCCACCGCCACCGCCCTGTCGCGGGCCGCGGGCGTCGACACGGCACTCAAGTGGCCCAACGACCTGCTGGTCACCGTGGACGGCGAGGAACGCAAGGCGGGCGGCATCCTCGCCGAGCGCGCGGGCGACGACGGCGTCGTCATCGGCATCGGCCTCAATGTGTCGCTGCGCGCCGCCGAGCTGCCCGTCCCCACCGCCGCGTCCCTCGCCCTGGCCGGGGCCAAGGGCACCGACCGCGACCCGCTGCTGCGGGCGGTCCTGCGCTCGCTGGCCGACTGGTACGGCGCCTGGCGCGCGGAGGACGGCGACCCCGCCGCTTCCCGGCTCCAGCAGACCTACGCGGCGGGCTGCGCCACCCTGGGCCGGGAGGTCCGCGCGGAGCTGCCGGGAGACAAGGAACTGGCCGGTACCGCGGTCGGGATCGACGGCGACGGCCGCCTGGTGATCGCCACCCCGGACGGCGCCGAGCAGCCGGTCGCCGCGGGCGACGTCGTCCACCTCAGGCCCGCGCGCTGACGCGGCGGGACACCGCCGCGGAGACCGGCTCGCGCGCCGTTCCGTCGCGCGTCACGGGTGTCTCACCGGCGCCCTGGTGAGAGTGAGCCACGGCACACCTGCCGTATCGTTGAGGGGCTGCGTCGTCTCGATGATCGGAAGGGCTGTGCGCAGGGATTCCTCAAGGGCTGGGCGGTGAGCGTGGAGAACGCGGGCACCCCGCCAGACGAGCCGCACAACTCGGATCCGGGTGCCGCCCCGGAGCCGGACGGCGTCGATCCCGCCGACCCTCCGATCGCACCGGACGCCGCGGACGTACCCGACCCCGTGGACGCGCCGGATCCGGCCGATTCCGTCGACGGCACGGACGCGTCAGACCCGGCCGACCCGGCCGATCCAGTGGATCCGGTCGATCTTGAGGAGCAGGGGGAGCCGGGGGAGCCGGGCGAGTCGGGGGAGCACCCGCTGGCGCTGCGCCTGGAACAGCTCATCCTCGGCGCGCCCCGCCGCTACACCCCCTTCCAGGCCGCCCGCACCGCGGGCGTCTCCATGGACCTGGCCTCCCGCTTCTGGCGGGCCATGGGCTTCGCCGACATCGGCCAGGCGCGCGCGCTCACCGAGGCGGACGTCCTCGCCCTGCGGCGGCTGGCCGGCCTGGTCGAGGCGGGGCTGCTCAGCGAGTCGATGGCCATCCAGGTCGCCCGCTCCACCGGCCAGACCACGGCCCGGCTCGCCGACTGGCAGACCGACTCCTTCCTCGAAGGTCTCACCGAGCCCCCCGAGCCGGGGATGACCCGCGCGGAAGTCGCGTATCCGCTGGTCGAACTCCTCCTGCCGGAACTGGAGGAGTTCCTCATCTACGTCTGGCGCCGCCAGGTCGCCGCCGCCACCAGCCGGGTCGTCCAGTCCGACGACGAGGAGGCCGTCGACCGGCGGCTGGCCGTCGGCTTCGCCGACCTCGTCGGCTTCACCCGGCTCACCCGGCGCCTGGAGGAGGAGGAACTGGGCGAGCTGGTCGAGGCGTTCGAGACCACGGCCGCCGACCAGGTCGCCGCATACGGCGGACGGCTGATCAAGACCCTCGGCGACGAAGTCCTCTTCGTCGCCGACGACCCCGGCACCGCCGCCGAGATCGGCATACGCCTCATCGAGACCATGACCGGCGACGACAGCATGCCCGCCCTGCGCGTCGGCATGGCCTTCGGCACCGTCACCACCCGCATGGGCGACGTCTTCGGCACCACCGTGAACCTCGCCTCCCGGCTCACCTCGATAGCGCCGCGCGATGCCGTCCTCGTCGACGGCGACTTCGCCGAGGCGCTGGGCGAGGCCGGTGACGCGCCGCTGTCCGAGGCGGACGTGGACGCCACCGAGGCGGAGAAGTACCGCTTCGCCCTCCAGCCGATGTGGCGCCGCCCCGTGCGCGGCCTCGGCGTCGTCGAGCCCTGGCTGCTCTCCCGCCGGGACTGAGGCCCGCTCCGCCCCGACCGCGCCACGGGCGCGCGCTCCGGCCTGCCCGCGCGCCGCGTCCCTGACGCCGTGTCCCGCTTCCGCCGGGTCACCCGACTTCCCCCGCCTCATTTGGCGTGCCCTCTTGCCCGCCCCGTTGGTTCCTTAGTACGGTAGGGAACCACCAGAGCAACGGAGGCAGGATGTCACTCCTGGAAGAGGGCGGGCCGATCTTCGCCCAGATCGCGGCCGAGCTGGCGAATCAGATCGCCGACGGGACGGTGGGCGAGGGCGAGCGCGTCGCGTCGAGCAACGAGCTCGCGGTCTTCTACCGGGTCAACCCGGCCACCGCGGCCCGCGCGCTCACCGTCCTGTCGGACGAGGATCTGGTGGAGAAGCGGCGCGGCGTCGGCATGTTCGTCGCCCAGGGCGCGCGGGACCGGCTGGTGCGGGGCAGGCGGCGGCGCTTCGCGGACCGGTACGTACGGCCGCTGGCGGTCGAGGCGGCGCGCCTCGGGATCGGGCAGGACGAACTGCTCGGCCTGCTGCGCGACGAGCTGGCCTCGGTCGCGGTGACGTCGCAGGCGGCGGGCGCCACCGCGCCGCACTCCGCGCCGTCCGCCGGAACACCGGCCGCCACGACCGCTGGCACGACCGCCCCGCCTGGTACCACGACCGCCACCACGACCACGGCGGCGACGGTCGGGGGCGACGTATGAGCCCGGTCGTCTCGCTGACCGGCGTCGGACGCGCCTTCCGCGACCACCAGGCGCTCACCGACGTCAGCTTCGAGCTGGACACGCCGTGCATCGCCGGACTGGTGGGCCGCAACGGCGCGGGGAAGACGACGCTGCTGCGCATCCTGGCGGGCCAGGAGATCGCCACCTCCGGGACCGTGCACGCCTTCGGCGCCCGGCCGTTGGAGAACGACGCGGTGCTGCGCCGGATGATCCTCGTCCGCGAGGACCAGACGTACCCCGACCTGAAGGTGCGGCACGCCGTCGCGGCGGCCTCGCTGCTCTACCCGAACTGGGACAAGGAGCTGGCGGGCACGCTGCTGGACGCGTACGAGCTGCCGCCGACCCGGCCGATCAAGAAGCTCTCGCGCGGCATGCGGACCGCCCTCGGCATCATCATCGGGCTGGCCGCCCGCGCCGAACTCACGCTGTTCGACGAGCCGTACGCGGGCCTCGACGCGGTCGCCCGCTCGCTCTTCTACGACCAGCTCCTCGCCGACTACGCCGCCCACCCCCGGTGCGTCGTGCTCTCGACCCACCTCATCGACGAGGCCGCCGAACTCCTCGACCGCGTCCTGGTCCTGGACCGCGGCCGGCTGGTCCTCGACGCGCCGACCGAGGAACTGCGCGGCACCGCCACGACCGTCACAGGCCCGGCCACCGCCGTGGACCGCTTCATCGCCGCCCGTGCGACGCTGAGCCGCCGCACGATGGGCGCGCAGACCAGGGCGGTGATGGTAGGCCGCCTGGACGACCGCGACCGCGAACTGGCCGCACACCTGCGCCTGCGCCTGGAGGAGTGCACCCTCCAGCAGCTCGCGGTCCACGCGGCCGAGCGTCACGGCGCGCCCGGCGCCGGACCCCACGACCCGTCCGGCCTCACGACTGCGAGGGCATCCTGATGCGTCCCACCCCGGTGCTCTCCGTCGTCCGGTATCTGCTGCTGGACCGCTTCACCTACCTCGTCCTGCCCTGGGAGTGGGCCGCCTTCGGCTTCGTCCTGGACGTGGTGATCCTGCGGCTCACCCCGGCGGCCCACGCCGACCACCGCTGGGTCGGCGGCCTGGCCGCGGCCTTCCTCGTGATGTTCGCCGTGGGCCTACAGACCGTCGCCCGCGCGCTGCCGTTCGCCCTCACCCTCGGTGTCAGCAGGCGCACCTACCTGCGCGGTGTCACCGCCCTGGCCGGGGCCCTCGCCGTGACCTTCGGGCTGGTCGTCGCGGTCGGCCAGGTCCTCGAACGCGCGACCGGCGGCTGGGGCATGCGCATGGCCTACTTCCGCGTCCCGTTCCTGCTGGACGGCGCCTGGTACGTCTCGTGGCTCACCGCCGCCGTCGCCTTCTTCCTGCTGTTCGTCTACGGGATGTGGTACGGCCTGGTCTTCCGCCGCGCCGGGTTGCCCGGCACCACGGCCTTCGGCGGGGCGCAGCTCGGGGTGCTGGCCCTGGTCGCGCTGATCGCCACATGGGCGCACGGCTGGAAGGGCATAGGCCACTTCTTCGCCGGGCTCACCGCCCTCGGGGTCACCGGGGTCCTCGCGGCCGTCGTCGCCGTGCTGCTGGCCGGGGGATTCGCGACCGTCCACCGTATGACCGTATGAATCCGACGTGAGGTAAGCGCCGTCCGGCCCTGTGCGGTGCGAGCGCCGTCCGGACCGGTGCGACCGTGCCGTCCCCCGCGGGGAGGGGGATGGCAGGATGGGGGTTCACGGTCGTTAACCGGAGGGCGGGCGAATGGAAGCGCAGGGGACGGCGGAACGACGGTTCGGGGAGTGGGTGGCGGTCCGCCGGCACGGCGAGCGCGTCGCGGAACTGGTGCTCGACCGGCCGAAGGCGATGAACGCCGTCTCCACGCGGATGGCCGTCGCGATCGGCGACGCCTGCGCGGCGCTGGCGGCCGACCCCGGCGTCAGCGTCACGGTCCTGACGTCCACCCACGACAAGGCGTTCTGCGTCGGCGCCGACCTCAAGGAGCGCAACGCGTTCACCGACGCCGACCTCGTACGCCAGCGCCCGCACACCAGGGCCGCGTACACCGGCGTCCTGGAACTGCCGATGCCCGCCGTCGCGGCGGTGCACGGCTACGCGCTCGGCGGCGGCTTCGAGCTGGCGCTCGCCTGTGACGTGATCGTGGCCGACGAGACGGCCGTCGTCGGCCTGCCCGAGGTCTCGGTCGGCGTCATCCCGGGCGGCGGCGGTACCCAACTGCTGCCCCGCAGGGTCGGCGCCGCCCGCGCGGCGGAACTGGTCTTCACCGCCCGCCGCGTACCGGCCGCCGAGGCGCTCGCCCTCGGCCTGGTGGACCAGCTCGCGGCCGGGAACGACGCCCGCGCCGAGGCGCTGGCGCTGGCCGACCGGATCGCCGCGAATTCGCCGGTCGGCCTGCGCTCGGCCAAGCGCGCGCTGCGCCTGGGCCAGGGCCTCGACCTGCGCGCCGGGCTGGAGATCGAGGACGCCGCCTGGCGCGCCACCGCCTTCTCCGCCGACCGCGCGGAAGGCGTGGCCGCCTTCAACGACAAGCGGCCCCCGCGGTGGCCCGGCGCGTGATCGCCGCGCGCGGCCACTGTGCGTAGTCGCCGACGGGCGGGCGCAGCGCCGAACGGGCTCCGTTCGGCGCAGCCAGCGCTCCAAACCGGACAAACCTCCCTAGCCTGGACAGATGGTGGACGGGACGGCCGATCTCCGGCTTCGAGCGGTCGTCGAGCTGGCACAGGCACTGGCGACCGAACAGACGCCGCTGGCCGCGGTACGGGCCGGGGCGCGGCGGGCGCGGCTCGCGATGGACGCGTCCTTCGCGGCGATCTCGACGTGGGAGCGGGAGACCGGGCGGCTGCGGGTCCTGGTCAACGACGGGGAGCTGGCGCCCGGCGAGGAGCCGGAGCCGGACGACGAGTCGTACTCGGTGCACGACTTCCCGGAGATCGTGGAGTTCCTGCACGGTGAGTGGGCGCGCGGCGGCGAGCCGCACGCCTGGGTCGAGACCGCCGAAGGAACCGGCGCGTCGCCCGGCGGCAGCAGTTGGGGCCGGGCCGCGGCGCTGCGGCGGCGCGGACGCGGCTCCTGCGTGGTCGCGCCGATCGTGCTGCACGGCAGGGCGTGGGGCGAGCTGTACGTGGCCAGGCGCGCCGGGGTGTCCGGCTTCGACCGCGGGGACGCCGACTTCGCGACTGTGCTGGCCGCCGTCATCGCCTCCGGGATCGCCCAGACCGAACGGCTCGCCGAGGTGCAGCGGCTGGCCTTCACCGACCCGCTGACCGGGCTCGGCAACCGCCGGGCCGTGGACGTACGCCTCGACGAGGCGCTGGAACGGCACCGGGCGGACGGGGCCGTGGTCAGCCTGGTGGTGTGCGACCTCAACGGTCTGAAGAAGGTCAACGACCGGCTCGGGCACGCCGTCGGCGACCGGCTGCTGGAACGATTCGGCTCGCTGCTCTCGCTGTGCGGCGCCATGCTTCCCGGCAGCCTGGCCGCCCGCCTCGGCGGTGACGAATTCTGCGTCGTGGCCGTCGGGCAGGAGCCGGACGAGGTGGTCGCGGCGGCCGACGAGCTGTGCGGGCGGGCCGCGCAGCTCGAAGTCGGCGAGGGCGTGGCCTGCGGTGTGGCGTCCACCGGCGATCCGATCGGGCCCGTGCGCTCGGCGCGGCGGCTGTTCCGGCTGGCCGACGCGGCGCAGTACCAGGCCAAGGCGCTGCGCGCGGCGCACCCCGTCGTCGCGGGGCGCGCCGGGCCCGAGGACCCCGTCGTGCGGCTCGCCGACTCGCCGCCGGCCCGCGAGGGCGAGCGCCGCCGCATCCGCGGCAACCGTCCTTAGGGCGTGTCCGTGCCGTCCCGCCCGGCCGGGACCCGCGGGGGCGGGGCCGGAGAGTGCTGGTCGCAGAGGGGAGTGACAGGGCGGCTTTCAGTGCTTAGGGTGCGTGAATATGAATATGCATAACGTGGTCATCGGTGCGCACGGCGCCCCCGCCGACGACGTACTCGCCGTGGCGCGCGACGGCGCGCGGGTGGAGCTGGCGCCGGAAGCGCTGGCGGGGATCGCCAGGGCGCGTGAGGTGATCGAGGCGCTGGCGGCGAAGCCCGAGCCGGTCTACGGGGTGTCGACGGGCTTCGGGGCCCTGGCGGTACGGCACATCAGCCCGGAGCTGCGGGCCCAGTTGCAGCGCAGCCTCGTACGGTCGCACGCGGCGGGGATGGGCCCGGCGGTGGAGCGCGAGGTGGTCCGCGGGCTGATGTTCCTGCGGCTGAAGACGCTGGCGTCCGGCCGTACCGGGGTGCGCCCGGTGGTCGCGGAGACGATGGCGGCGCTGCTGAACGCCGGGATCACGCCCGTCGTCCACGAATACGGCTCGCTCGGCTGCTCGGGCGACCTCGCCCCGCTGGCGCACTGCGCGCAGGTGCTGATGGGCGAGGGCGAGGCGGAGGGCCCGGACGGTACGGTGCGCCCCGCCGCGGAACTCCTCGCGGAGCACGGCATCGAGCCGGTCGTCCTGCGGGAGAAGGAGGGCCTGGCCCTCATCAACGGCACCGACGGCATGCTCGGCATGCTGGTGATGGCCTGCGCCGACCTGGCCCGGCTCTTCACCGCGGCCGACATCACCGCCGCGCTGACCCTGGAGGCCCTGCTCGGCACCGAGAAGGTCCTCGCCCCCGAGCTGCACGCGATCCGCCCGCACCCCGGCCAGGCGGCCAGCGCCGAGAACATGCGCCGGGTGCTGGAGGGTTCCGGGCTCACCGGCCACCACCAGGACGACGCGCCGCGCGTGCAGGACGCGTACTCCATCCGCTGCGCCCCGCAGGTCGCGGGCGCGGGCCGCGACACCCTCGCGCACGCCCGCCTGGTCGCCGAGCGCGAACTGGCCGCCGCCGTCGACAATCCGGTGGTCCTTGAGGACGGCCGGGTCGAGTCCAACGGCAACTTCCACGGCGCGCCGGTCGCGTACGTCCTGGACTTCCTCGCCATCGCCGCCGCCGACCTGGGCTCCATCGCGGAGCGCCGCACCGACCGGCTGCTGGACAAGAACCGCTCGCACGGCCTGCCGCCGTTCCTGGCCGACGACCCCGGCCTCGACTCCGGTCTGATGATCGCCCAGTACACGCAGGCCGCGCTGGTCAGCGACATGAAGCGGCTCGCGGTGCCCGCGTCGGTGGACTCGATCCCGTCCTCCGCGATGCAGGAGGACCACGTCTCCATGGGCTGGTCGGCGGCGCGCAAGCTCCGTACGGCCGTCGACAACCTCACCCGGATCATCGCCGTCGAGATGTACGCGGCCACCCGCGCGCTGGAGATCAGGACCACGACGGGCGAGCAGCGCCCGGCGCCCGCTTCGGCCGCGGTCCTGGCGGCGGTACGCGCGGCGGGCGTGCTGGGCGCGGGCCCCGACCGCTTCCTGTCACCGGACCTGGAGGCGGCCTACCGCTTCGTACGGGCCGGAGAGCTGGCGCGCGCGGCGGAGTCGGTCACCGGCCCGCTCGCGTGAATCCGTGAGCGGAACGGCGACCGTGTGAGCGACGCCGTCAGAAGCTCTGGCGGGTGCGGCGGCCGGCGTTGACGATCAGCCCCGCGCCCGCCACCAGGAACGCGGCACCGCCGATGAGATACGGCTTGGTGTCGATGCTGCCGGTGTCGGCGAGGCCGATCTGCTCCGCGGCGGTGCGCGTGGTGGCCGTGCTGGCCGTACTGGCCGTACTGGCCGTGCTTGTCGTACGGGTGTGGGCCGCGGTCTTCGTGTGCGCGGAGGTCGCGGCGTCGTCGGGACTCGCGCTCGCGGACGGGACGAAGAACAGCGCCGCGAGCGCGGCGGCCGCTGCTGCGGCGACATAGGGACGGGGCGAGGTCAACGGATCCCCCAGCTGGTGCGGCGAATTGACCGTAGGGGCAGATGGTAGTGACTTGGTGTGGCTCGTGGGAAGCCGCGGCGAAGGCGCTTACGCTCCGTGGCATGAGCGCTACTGAGATTCCCCGCGGCGAGAGCGGTCCGCGGTACGTACGACTCCAGGTGGAACTCGTCCTGGAGGTCTCCGGGCCCGACGAGCTGCGCGGCGCGGCCCTGGACCACATCGGCGCCGACGAGTTCATGCCGCCGCAGGAACGCCTGCACGCACGCGACGCCGTCGGCAAGGACGAGTCGGAGGCGCTGGCGTACCTCGTCGACCCGGCCGACCTGCTCTCGGCCGTGCCGGGCGTCGACCTCGTCCAGGCGTCGTGGTCGTGCGCGCACACCGAGTACGACCCGGACTCCGACGAGTGGGACCTCGACGAGGAGGACGCGGACGCCGAGGACTAGGGCGTTGTCCGGGGGTCCGGCGGCGCCGGAAGCGGAGCCGGACGCTCCGCGCCGACCGGCCCGGAGGCGGCGCCCGGACAACCCCTCCCACCTGCGCGAACGCGCCGCCTCCCGTCGCGTGCGGCCGGAAACGGCCCGCGTGCGTTACCCCACAATTCCGGCACTCGGGGCACGGTTACCGGTGTCGGCCTGTTTTCATGGCATGTGGACGAAGCTCGTCATTCACCCGCGAGCGACCCCAGCCCATTGGAGACACGCGTGACGCCGCCCGACAACGCACATGCCCCCGCCAAGCGCTCGCCCTTCACCCGCCGCCGCGCACTCGCGGCCGCCGCGGTGCTGATCGGCGGTGCCGTCACGCTGACGGCGTGCGGCGGCGGCGGAGGCGGCGGCGGCGACAAGGCCGCGGGCGGCGACAAACCGACCAGCTCCGCCAGCTCGTCCCCGTCGGCCGGGCAGTCCCCGTCGGCCGCCGCCCAGTCCAAGGAGGACGCCGCGGCGGCGAAGCAGGCGTCCGACGCGAAGATCACCATCACGCCCAAGGACGGCAGCACCGGCGCGAGCATCCACAACGACGCCAAGGTCACGGTGGCGGGCGGCACCCTCACCTCGGTCACCATGACGTCCAAGGCCACCGGCAACAAGATCGCGGGCACCATATCCGCCGACCGCACGAGCTGGACCCCGGACGTCGCGCTGGCCCGCGGCACGCAGTACGCGATATCGGCCGCCGCCACCGACTCCCAGGGCCGTACGGCCGCGGCGAACGGCACCTTCTCGACCGTCTCCGCCGCCAGCAGCTTCATCGGCTACTTCACGCCGGAGGACGGCTCCACCGTCGGCGTCGGCATGCCGGTCTCGATCAACTTCGACAAGGCGATCACCAACCGCGCCGCCGTCGAGGCCGCGGTCTCGGTGACCTCCAGCAGCGGCCAGCGGGTCGAGGGCCACTGGTTCAGCTCCACCCGGCTCGACTTCCGCCCCCAGCAGTACTGGCAGGCGGGCTCGCACGTCTCCCTCAAGCTCAAGCTCGACGGCGTCAAGGGCGGCGCGGGCATCTACGGCGTCCAGGACAAGACGGTGAACTTCACCGTCGGCCGCTCCCAGGTCTCCACCGTCGACGCCGCGACCCACCAGATGACCGTCGTCCGCGACGGCAAGGTCCTCAAGACCATCCCGATCTCGGCGGGCGCACCGGACCACAGCACGTACAACGGCCAGATGGTCATCTCCGAGAAGTACCAGACCACGCGGATGAACGGCGCGACGGTCGGCTTCACCGAGGACGACGGCAAGGGCGAGTACGACATCCCCGACGTCCCGCACGCCATGCGGCTCAGCAACTCCGGGACCTTCATCCACGGCAACTACTGGGGCAGCAAGTCGATCTTCGGCGCCACCAACACCAGCCACGGCTGCGTGGGCCTGAGCGACACCAAGGGCGGCAAGGACCCCAACACCCCGGCCGCCTGGTTCTACAACAACTCCATGGTCGGTGACGTCGTCATCGTCAAGGACTCCGCCGACAAGACGATCCAGCCGGACAACGGGCTCAACGGCTGGAACCTGTCCTGGGCGGCGTGGACGGCTCCGCAGGCGTAAGGCTTTCACGCCTCCTGCTGGAGGGCCCAGCTCGCCGGGTCCTCCAGCACCGTGCGGACGGAGCTGTACGCCGCGCCCCGCAGCACCCCGTCGCGGCCCAGCCTGGACGTCACCACGTCCTCAGGGCGCCACTGCCGGTCGGTGACGCGGGCCGCCAGCTCCCGCCGGACGCCCGGCAGCAGCCACGGCGCCAGTTCGGCCAGCGGGCCGCCGACCACCACCGCCTGCGGGTCCAGCAGGTTCACCGCGCCGCTCAGCGCGATGCCGAGCGCCGCGCCCGCCTCCTCCAGCGCCTTCAGCGCCGCCGGGTCGCCGTCGGCCGCCGCCGCCCGCAGTGCCGGGCCGCCGCCCGCGCCCACCCCCGCCGCCCGCAGCAGCGCCTCCTCGCCCGCGTACGTCTCCAGGCAGCCGTGCGCGCCGCACGAGCACAAGGGGCCGTCCGGGTGCACCGGTACGTGGCCCAGCTCGCCCGCGAAGCCGCGGGCGCCGCGGAACAGGCGGCCCTCCACGACGAGGGCGGCGCCGATGCCGATCTCCGCGGAGACGTGCACGAAGTCCGCGAGCCTCTCGTGGCCGCCGAGCCACAATTCGGCGAGCGCGCCGAGATTCGCCTCGTTCTCCACGACCGTGCCCTCGCCGAGGGGGGCCGCGACGGCCACGTCCTCCCAGCCCAGGTTCGGGGCGCGCAGGACCGTGCCGCGGTCCTTTCCGACCAGGCCGGGGACCGCCACTGTCGTGGCGACCGGGCGCAGGCCGCTCCCGGCCGCCTCCCTGGTCACCTTCGCCGTCAACTCGGCCAGTTCCGCCAGCACTTCGGCGGCCGGGCGGCCGCGGTTCGCCGCCTTCGCCTCGGCGTGGCAGCGGACGGTGCCGCGCAGGTCCACCACGCAGGCGGCCAGGTGGTCGACGCCGACCTCGGCGCCGAGGCCGGCGGGGCCGCGTTCGCTCAGGGCCAGGGCGGTGCCGGGGCGGCCGACGGTGCCGGGGCGCTGCGCGCCGCGCTCTTCCACCAGGCCGGCCGCCAGCAGTTCGTCCACCAGCGTCGAGACGGTCGCCCTCGTCAGGCCGACCTCTGCCGCGACGGCGGCGCGCGTGACGTTCTCGCCTGCGGCGAGGGCACGCATGACCAGTGCCATGTTGCGGCGCCTCAGGCCCGCTTGCGCGCCCATTCCCTTACCCACGCCGTCCTCCATCCCATCCCCCCAAGTATGTGCGGCTGCGCCGCGGCGGTGTTCTCTGCCCGCCCGCCCACCCGTGCGGGTGTGTTGTCGTCTGCGGGTGCCGCTTGTGCCTGGTCGGTGCCGGTCCGGGGCACCTCCTCGAAATGCGGCTACCTGCTCTTTGCTTATTCGGCACCGTCCCTGTCACCGCATTTCTGCGGGGGCACCCCGGCCCGTCCCCTCCCGGTACGTCGGCGTCCGCCCGCCGGTGGGGGTTGCCGGGAGGGGGATTCTTTCGGCGGGCCGCCCTGCGCCGGTGCCCCCTCCCGGTGAGTCGGAATGCTCGGGCCCTTCCTCCAACAGCCCAACGAAGCCCCTGCCACCCCCCACTCCCCAGCACCCGCACCCCCGCCCACCCGGCTGGACGTCGGGTGGCGCAGGGCCCGGCCCCCTCCCGCCCCCTCCCCCCCCAGCCACAGCGGACAGGCGGACGCCGACGGGCGAGGAGGGGACGGTGCGGGGTGCCCCCGCAGGGGGACGAACGGGCAAGGGCTGGACGTCATGGAAGTGGCCGCAGGTTCGTCGCCCGAGGAGGTGCCCCGGGCCGGGACCGACCAGGCACAGGCGGCACCCGCAGACGAAGAAAGCACTCGCACGGGTGGGCGGGTGGGAAAGAAACGGGCGCCGCCCCCAGAAAGGCGGCGGCGTCAGCGGCCGGCCGCCAGCGGGAGCGCGGAGGAGAGGCGGGCGAGCGCAGCGTCATCGCGGGGAAGGGGCGGGTGGAGAGCCCCGGCCGCGGTACCCCAGCGGAGCGCGACGGCGGAGGGAGACTCCTTGGTGAGGAGAGCCGCGGCCTGGGCGGCGGCGCCCAGCGCGACCAGCTCCGCGGCACGCGGCACCTGAACGGCCCGCCCCGAAAGGCGGCGGACGGTGTCGAGCCAGGCCGCGCCCCGGGCGCCGCCGCCGATGAGGAGAAGGGGCTGGTCGGAGGGGGCGGAGTCCACGGCGAGCACCTGGTCGAGGGCGGAGAGAAGCGCGTAGACGGCCCCGTCGTAGGCGGCCTGGAGCACCTGTCCGGCGGACGTGTCGTGGCGCAGGCCGGTCAGCAGCCCCGAGGCGTACGGCAGGTTGGGCGTGCGCTCACCGTCGAGGAAGGGGAGGAAGGCGACGGAGCCGCCGGGCTCCACCTCCTCCCGGTCGAGCCGCAGGAGCGCGGCCACCTTGTCGACGGCCAGCGTGCAGTTGAGGGTGCAGGCCAGCGGCAGCCAGCCCCCGTCGGCGGCGGCGAACCCCGCGACGGTCCCGGACGCGTCGGTGGGCCGCCGCCGCGAAACGGCGTAGACCGTACCGGAGGTACCGAGGCTGAGGACGGCGCGTCCGGGTTCGAGGCCGAGGCCCAGCGCGGCGGCGGCGTTGTCGCCGGTGCCGGAGGCGACGAGGGTGCCGGGCCGCAGGGGCAGACCGGCGGAGACGGTGCCCGCCTCCTCGCCGGGCCCGAGGACGGTCGGGAGCAGCGCGGGGTCGAGCCCGATCTCGGCGAGCAGCCCGTCGTCGTAGGTCTCGGTGCCCGAGGCCCACCAGCCGGTGCCGGAGACGTCGCCGCGGTCGGTGACGGCGGCGCCGCCGAGCCGCTCGGTGAGGAAGTCGTGGGGGAGGCGTACGGCCGCGGCGGCCGCCGCGACCTCGGGCTCGTGCTCGGTGAGCCATGCCCACTTGGCGGCGGTGAAGCTGGCCGCGGGGACGGAGCCGAAGCGCTCGGCCCACCACTGCGCGCCGTGCCGTTCGACGAGCGCGGCGGCCTGCGGCGCGGACCGTACGTCGTTCCAGAGCAGCGCGGGCCGCAGCGGGCGTCCGGCGGCGTCGAGGACGACCAGCCCGTGCTGCTGCCCGCCGACCGATATCGCCTCGGCGCGCGCCGCGTACTCCCCGGTCTGCCCGATCGCGTCGCGCAGCGCCGTCCACCACACCTCGGGGTCGGTCTCGCGTCCGGCCCCCGAGCTGACCGTGTGCGGCGCCTGCCCGGCGGCCAGGACGGCGCCGCTGTCCACGTCGACGGCCAGCACTTTCGTGGACTGCGTGGAGCTGTCTACCCCGAGCACGACCCGTCCCGTCCCTGCTTTCGACCCCATGCGATTCCCGATCCCTTCGCGAGCGCCACTTCCCATCGCTGGTCTCGCATACTAATTTGTTTAACAGTCTGACGAATAGGAGCCAGTCGCAATGACTTCCGAGAGTCTTACCCCGGCCCCCGAGCACAAGTTCACCTTCGGCCTGTGGACCGTCGGCTGGCAGGGCCGCGACCCGTTCGGCGACGCCACCCGCGCCCCGCTGGACCCGGTCGAGTCCGTCAACCGGCTCTCCGAGCTGGGCGCGTACGGCGTCACCTTCCACGACGACGACCTGATCCCGTTCGGCTCGACGGACGCGGAGCGCGACGCGCTGGTCAAGCGGTTCCGGCAGGCGCTGGACACCACCGGGATGACCACCCCGATGCTGACCACGAACCTCTTCACGCACCCGGTCTTCAAGGACGGCGCCTTCACCGCCAACGACCGCGACGTCCGCCGCTTCGCCCTCCGCAAGACCCTCCGCAACATCGACCTCGCCGCCGAGCTGGGCGCGGAGACGTACGTGGCGTGGGGCGGCCGGGAGGGCGCGGAGTCCGGCGGCGCCAAGGACGTACGGCTGGCGCTCGACCGGATGAAGGAGGCGTTCGACCTGCTCGGCGAGTACGTCACCGAGCAGGGCTACAACCTGCGGTTCGCGGTCGAGCCGAAGCCGAACGAGCCGCGCGGCGACATCCTGCTGCCGACCGTCGGCCACGCGCTGGCCTTCATCAACTCGCTGGAGCGCCCCGACATCGTCGGCGTCAACCCCGAGGTCGGCCACGAGCAGATGGCCGGGCTCAACTTCCCGCACGGCATCGCCCAGGCGCTGTGGCACGGCAAGCTCTTCCACATCGACCTCAACGGCCAGACCGGCATCAAGTACGACCAGGACCTCCGCTTCGGCGCGGGCGACCTGCGCTCCGCCTTCTGGCTGGTCGACCTGCTGGAGACCGCCGGATACCAGGGGCCGCGGCACTTCGACTTCAAGCCGCCGCGTACCGAGGACTACGACGGGGTGTGGGCGTCGGCCGCGGGCTGCATGCGCAACTACCTGATCCTCAAGGAGCGCGCCGCCGCCTTCCGCGCCGACCCCGAGGTGCAGGCCGCGCTGCGGGCCTCGCGCCTGGACGAGCTGGCCCTGCCGACGCTCGGCGCGGAGGACACGCTGGGCGGACGGCTGGCCGGACTGCTCGCCGACCGCGGCGCGTACGAGGACTTCGACGTCACGGCGGCGGCCGAGCGGGGCATGGCCTTCGAAGCGCTCGACCAGCTCGCCATGGACCACCTGCTGGGTGTCCGCTGACCGGGGGCAGGCGGCGCGGCCCGCGGTGACTCCCGCGGGGTGCGGGTCGCACCCCGCGTCAGACTTCCCGAGCGAACTGTCACGGGCCTGTGCAGGGCCCGTGGGAGAGCTGTTCAAGGAACTCCTCACCCGGGCTTTATCCCCGGCTCATCGCGGCACCCTGTTTCTCAGCACTCCCTCACACCCGCCTCACCGGAACGTCACCGCTGATTCCTAGCGTTCGCGGCAGCGGGAGCGGAGTGGACGCACCCCCTCCTCGCGTCCACTCCACTCCCGGCTCCACCCACTGCCACCCACGAGGAATCGGATGTTCTTCACGTATCTCCGGCGCGAGCTGCGCCGCCGACGCAAGGCGGCACTCGTCGTCGCTCTGGGCCTCGCGCTCGGCATCGGGCTGGTCATCACCGTCAACTCCGTCTCGTCCGGCATGGGCCAGGCGCAGGACAAGGTCCTCCAGTCGCTGTACGGCCTCGGTACGGACATGACCGTCACCAAGGCCGCGCCCGCCGCCACCGCGAGCGGCGGTACGACCCGCCCCAAGTTCGACTTCGACGCGAACAGCGACGGAAAGACGCAGAGCAGCGACCGCGTCATGGTCCAGGGCTTCCAGACGCTGGCGTCCTCGGTCGTCGGCAAGGTGAGCGGTCAGCAGCACGTCGCGGGCGCGGTCGG
Source organism: Streptomyces sp. NPDC088197 (assembly GCF_044741185.1). Classification (NCBI taxonomy): domain Bacteria; kingdom Bacillati; phylum Actinomycetota; class Actinomycetes; order Kitasatosporales; family Streptomycetaceae; genus Streptomyces; species Streptomyces sp. NPDC088197. The sequence continues at coordinate 850,341 of NZ_JBIUSD010000002.1, read as the reverse complement.
CGGCCTCAGCCTCCAAGTGCTCAAGATCGACGGCTCGTTCACACAAGGCCAGTTCCAGCAGAAGCAGGGCACCTCCGGCGGCAGCGGCGGCGGGCGCGGCGGCGGCAACACCCCGCCGCAGGGCGAAGTCCGGGGCGGCGGCGCGCAGTTCGACGCCAACAGCTACACGCTGTACGGCGTCGATGTCTCCAACCTCGCGCTCGGCCCGCTGACTTCGTCGAAGATCACCTCGGGCACCACCTTCACCGCCGCCCAGGCGGACGCCGAGGTCGCCGTGGCCGACTCCGCGTACGCCAAGGAGAACAAGCTCTCGGTCGGCTCGACGGTCACCGTCAAGGACACGAAGTACAAGGTCATCGGCATCGCGACCGCCGACAGCGGCCAGGCGGCGGCCAACCTCTACCTGCCGCTGAAACAGGCGCAGACGCTCTCGGACTCCGCGGACAAGATCACCACGGTGTACGTCAAGGCGTCCGGCTCGCAGCAGATCGACAGCGTCAAGTCGGCCATCCAGAAGAACATTTCGGGGACCACGGTCACCACCTCGGCCGACCTGGCCTCCACCGTCTCCGGCTCGCTGTCGACGGCGTCCTCGCTCGCCACCAACGTCGGCAAGTGGCTGTCGATCGCCGTCCTCGTCGCGGCCTTCCTGGTCGCGGGGCTGCTCACCTCCTCCGCCGTCAGCAGGCGGGTACGGGAATTCGGCACGCTCAAGGCGCTCGGCTGGAAGAGCGGCCGGGTCACCCGGCAGGTGATGGGCGAAGCGCTGGTCAACGGGCTGCTCGGCGGTGTCCTCGGCATCGCGCTCGGCCTGGCGGGGGCGTACGCGGTCACCGCGATCAGCCCGACGCTCAGCGCTCAACTCGGCTCCAACGGAGGCGGTGGCGGTGCGGGCGGCGGCGGTGGCGGCGGCTTCGGCGGCCCGGCCCGTTCCGCCGCCAAGACCGTCGACATCGCGCTGAGCGCCCCGGTCAGCGTCCACACCATCGCCCTCGCCGTCGGCCTGGCCGTCGCGGGCGGCCTGATCGCGGGCGCCTTCGGCGGCTGGCGCGCCTCCCGGCTGCGCCCCGCCGACGCCCTGCGCCGCGTCGAATAGCCCCTCGTCCAGAAGGAATTGACCATGTATCAGTTGACCGGCGTGACCAAGCGCTACCGGCGCGGCAAGGCCACCGTGGACGCCCTCAAGGGCATCGACCTGGCCATCGCCGACGGCGACCAGCTCGTCATCCAGGGCCCCACCGGCGGCGGCAAGTCCACGCTCCTCCAGATGCTCGGCGGCCTCGACCGCCCGACGTCGGGCGCCGTGGAACTGGACGGCGTCGACCTCGCCAAGCTCGGCGAGGCCAAGCTCACCAAGGTGCGGTCGGAGAACATCGGCTTCATCTTCCAGAGCTTCAACCTCATCCCGACCCTCACCGCGCAGGAGAACGTCGAGACCGCCCTCGTACCCATGGGGGTCAAGGGCGCGACCCGCCGCGAACGCGCCGCGCGGGCACTGGAGTCGGTGGGCCTCGGCGAACGGCTGACCCACCTGCCGTCCGAGCTCTCCGGCGGCCAGCAACAGCGCGTCGCCATCGCCCGCGCCCTGGTCAAGGAGCCCAAGGTGCTGCTCGCCGACGAGCCCACCGGCAACCTCGACGAGGGCACCCGCGACGACATCATGGGCCTGCTCGAAGGGCTCTGGCGCGACCGCGGCCTCACCTTCATCCTCGTCACCCACGACTCGGGCATCGCCAAGCGGGCGCCGCGGCTGGCGACGATCAGGAAGGGGACGCTGACGCTGCGCGAGCGCACAGCCGCCTGAGTCGGGAGCGCGGCGGGCCCCCCGCCTCCCCTCCGCCGGTCGGTCCGTCCGGCGGCGGAGAGGCGGCGCCGCGTTGTCGGTGCCCGGTGCCACGCTGGACCGCGGACGGGCCGCACGCCCGAGAGCCGGGCCGCCGTGCCCGGCCCGCCGCGACCAGGGGAGACCGATGTCAGAGCCGACCGCACCACTGCGTACGACCTTCACCGCCGTCGTCCTCGACGCGCCCGACGCGACGGCGCTCGCCGACTTCTACCGGCGGCTGCTCGGCTGGGAGGTCACCGCGCGGGAGCCCGACTGGGTCAAGCTCAACCCGCCCGGCGGCGGCACGGGCCTGTCCTTCCAGACCGAGCCCCTCTACACCCCGCCGACCTGGCCCTCCGCCCCCGCCGCGCAGCAGATGATGCTGCATCTCGACTTCGAGGTCACCGACCTCCCGGCGGGCACCGCCACGGCCCTGGCCTGCGGCGCCACCCTCGCCGCGCACCAGCCGGAGGACGACACGCGGATCTTCCTCGACCCGGCCGGTCACCCCTTCTGCCTCTGGGTGCGCACCGACGTCTGAGCCCCGCCGGGACCGGGGCCGCGGAGCCTCAGGACCCGGGCCGGGCCCGCTCCCGCCGACCCGCGCGGGAATCTCTTCGAGAAGATCCCGGATTCGCGCGTGAGGTCTCCGGATCAGGGGTGTCTTAAGAATGTCAGGGCCCATGAGGCCGCCACATGCACCGTAGGGTCGGCGTATTCGTACGATCCACCGTCGTGCGATCCGCGTCAGTGGATCCGCGCGACCCGGCCGGTGTACTTGCGAACACCAGGAGACCCGGTATGACCACGACGAAGGCCGAAGCGCCGGTTTCGCCCCAGCGCACCAGCACGGACCGCGACGACGACGGCAGCAAGGGGCAGGGCCTGGAGAAGCGGGCCGACGGCGCCTTCCGCGTGCCCGCCGAGCGCGGCCGTACGTCCATCGCCAATTCCGTCGTGGAGAAGATCGCGGGCATGGCGGCACGCGAGGTGCTCGGCGTCCACGACTTCGGCGGCAGCCTCGCCCGCAGCATGGGCGCCATCCGCGACCGCGTCCCCGGTGGCCGCCCCAACGTGACCCGCGGCGTCAAGGTCGAGGTCGGCGAGCGGCAGACGGCCGTGGACCTGGAGCTGGTGGTCGAGTACGGCGTCGCCATCACCGATGTGTCCGCCGACGTACGGGAGAACGTGATCTCCGCCGTCGAGCGCATGACCGGCCTCGAGGTCGTCGAAGTCAACGTCTCGATCGTCGACGTGCACCTGCCCGACGAGGACGACGACACCCCCGCCGAGGGACGAGTGCAGTAGCCGTTCTCCGGGGGCGCCGGGGCTGTCCCACCCCGGCGCCCCCGCACGCCGCTGCCGCTCGCACGAACCCGGTGCCGTACGGCACACCCCCGTGGACCGCGATCACCTGTTGGACGGACGACGTTGACCTGCTTGTACGTGCCTCTGCTCGCCGCCGAGGACCCGGCGCGGTGCCGTGTCCGGTGAGGCGTCCGACGGGGCGCCGTCGCATGTGCCCCCGCCCGAGCCGGAGCCGCCGGCGTCCGGGCGGGAGGAAGACCTGCTGGTCGCCCGGGCGAGCGAGGGCGACGACGAGGCGTTCGAGATCCTGGTACGGCGGCACAGCGGCGAACTGCTGCGCCTGGCACGCCGGTTGCTCGGCAACGACGCCGAGGCGGAGGACGCGGTGCAGGACGCGTATGTCAGCGCGTGGCGGCGGCTGCCGGAGTTCCGCAGGAACGCGGCCTTCGGCACGTGGATGTACCGCATCGTGACCAACCGCTGCCTCAACGTCCTCAGGGGCCGCCGCCCCACCCAGCCGCTGGACTCGATCGTCGAACCCGCCGCGCCCGAGTACCAGTCCTCGCCCGTCCGCGCCGCGGAGTCCGCCGCGTCGGCCGAGGCGCTGCACCGCGCGCTGGCCGGGCTCACCCCCGAGCAGCGCGCGTGCTGGGTGCTGCGCGAATTCCACGGCCTGTCGTACGACGAGATCGCCGCCGCCGTGGGGATCGGCGAACCGGCCGTCCGGGGACGGATCTTCCGCGCCCGCCGCTATCTGACGGAGGCGATGGACACATGGCGCTAGACGACGAACTCCTGCCCTGCGACGCCTCGTTGGCCGATCTGTGGGAGGGCGGCGAGCCCGCCCCCGGCCACGAGGACTGCCCGCACTGCCGGGACTCGCTCGCCGAACTGGCCCAGCTCGACCAGGCCGTGCACCAGGCGCTGGCGGTACGCGACCTGCCCGCGCCCGATCTGGCCGCCCGCGTGATGGACCTGGTGCGGACCGAACTGCGGCCCGGCCGCCTCGTACCGCTCGGCGACCCCGCGGCCGACGACTGGATCACCGAGACCGCCGCCGCCCGGCTCTTCCGGCAGGCCGCGGACGCGGTTCCCGGTGTCGTGGCCGGGAGCTGCCGGATCACCGCGGCCCGCGAGCCCGCGCGTTACGTACTGCCCGGGCTGCCGCTGCCGCGCGTGCCGCTGCGGGTCCGCCTGGAAGTGGCCGTCGTCCTCAGCCGTACCGTCCCCGAGGCCGCCGCGGCGGTCCGCGAACGCGTCATGAACGCGGCGCACGCGGTGATCGGCCTGGACGTCGCCGCGGTGGACGTGTCGGTGGTGGACGTTCTGGACGACGGGGCGGCGGCCGACCGCCCGCTCAACGACGCGACCTCCGGGGAGGGCTGACCCGATGAACCCGCTGACCCGTACACCGGAAGAGCGCGAGACCGCGACCGCGGCGGGCGCCGCCGCGGCCGACGTCCCCGGCGTCGCCTACCTCAGCCCGCGCCTGACCGACCGGCTGCGCTCGCGTACCGCCCCCGGTGTCACCGTGCGGTGGCGGACCGACCCCGCGCAGTGCGCGGTCACGGTCTCGCTGGCCGTACGCACCGGCTACCAGGCGGCCCGGGTCGCCCAGCACGTGCGGGAGGCGGTCGTCGAGGCGGTCTACACGACGTATCCGCAGACGCTGACCACGCCGGTCACGGTGTCGGTGACGGTTACCGCGATCGTCTGAGACCGCCCGTTTTCACCGGGTACGTCCCCGCGCGTGATGTCCGTCCGCCCACGGTGTCCAAGGGTGCAGACCCTTCGAGATTCGAGAGAGGACACAGACCGCCATGGACGCCACGGCTCCCTTCACCTGTCCGACCGCGCTGGACGACGACGGGATACTCACCCTCCGGCCGTGCGGGGACATCGACCTCGAAGCGCGCCCGGCTCTGACCCAGGCCCAACTGGCGCTGCGCCCCGGCCTGCGGGGGGTCCACCTCGACTTCGACGCCGTCCCCTTCATGGACACGACGGCGCTGCGCTTCCTGAGCAGCCTGCACGCCCGCTGCACCGCCTTCGCGCTCCCGCTCCACATCACGGGTCTGCGCCCCCAGCACCGCCGCATGCTCTCCCTGTCCGACTACCGCCTCCCCACCTCCCCGACCTCCCCCACCACAACCGCCTGACCCTCCGGCGGCGCCCCGAAGCGGGCCACGCAGTGCCAGACGCGCTTGAGCGACTGCGGGTCGTGGCGGCCGGTGCGGGCGGCCTCGCCGATGACGCGCGGGTCGAGGAATCCGCCCTCCGCGATCTCGGCGCCCAGCGCGACGAATTCCGGCCCCCGGTAGTCCGGGTGGCGGCGCAACTCCGTGACGGCGAGGCGGAAACCGGCGTGCCACTCCAGCGGGCACGGCAGCAGGCGCGCGGCGTCCTCCACGGCGGTGCCGCGGTGGCTCGGGTCGAGCACCAGCGCCTCCACGTCCTCGGCGAGCACCACGGGACCGTGCACCTGCGCCTCCACATAGCCGTCGAGCGCGTCCCCCCGCCCGGCCGCGGTGTCCGCGCGGGCCAGCTCCACCAGGGCCGACACCGTCCCTTCGACCCCGAAGTCGGACGGTTCCCGGGCGCTGTCCGGATAGCAGAAGGTCGCCCGCGCCAGCGTCCCGGCGCGCAGCCGGAAGTGCGCGGACCCGAAGCGCGGGGCCGCGCCGACCCGCTCGCGCCGGAAGTTCAACGCCCCGTACACCGGCCGTGCCCGCCCGTCCGCCCGGTCGTACGCGCCCCCGAAGATCCGGCTCTCCCACCGCCACCGGTCTCCGCCCGGATACGCGGTCAGGCCCCCGTTGCTCGTACCGGTCACGAACTGCGACCGGTACACGCCCTCCCGTCCCAGCGCCTCCAGCATCCCCCCGCGGTCCGGATGGAAATTCACACTCACCCGCACCCCGGCCGCAACCGGCGTCCCGGCCCGCGCCAGCCCGGTCACGTGGCGCAACGCCTCATCCGCCGCGAGCGGCGGTTCCCCGGTCACGTCATCCACCTCTTGCCCCCTGCCTCCTGTGCGGGCCGAGCCGTCGGCCGTCAGCGCGGGGCCGGGGCCGGGGCCAGGCCGTCGGCGACGAGGCCGGCGAGGACGGCTTCGCCGAGGGTCTGGACGGCGGACTGGGGGCGGACCATGACAGTGATCTCCTTGATCAGCCCGGCCGGGTCGAACTGGAGCATGTCGATGCCGTGGATCTCCTTGCCGTTGACGGTGGCGCGGAAGAGCAGGATCGCGGACGGGGCGTCGGTGCCGTCACCGGTGGTCCGGGCGGAGCCGTCGAACCGGCCGATGTAGCGGAAGTCCTCGAAGGTGCGCACCAGGACGTGGAAGAGGCCGACGACGAGCGGCTTGCCCTCGAACGGGGTGAACTTCACCGGGCTGTAGAGCCGGATGTCGTCGGTGAACAGGCGGCTGAGGGCCTCGACGTCGCCCGACTCGACGGCGGCGCGGAAGGCGGAGGGGTCTGCGGTCACGGCGTCCGTCGCGGTCACGGGCGGCTGCTCCTTCGGTTCTGGAGGGCTGCCCTGGGCGGCCCCCCTACTCGTGCATCTGATTAGTCACTTTCTTGAGTATCATGTCGAGCGTACAACGGACCGGGCGGACGGGAGGAGGCCGGGCGATGGCTTTGCGCCACGCGGTGCTCGCGGCGCTGCTGGACGAGGAGCTGAGCGGCTACCAGCTGGCCAAGGCGTTCAACGTCGGCGTGGCCAACTTCTGGCACGCGCTGCCCCAGCAGCTCTACGCGGAACTGACCAGGCTGGAGAGCGACGGCCTGGTCACCGGCCGGGAGGTCGTCCAGGACACGCGGCCGAACAAGCGCCTCTTCCAGGTGACCGACGCCGGCCTCGCCGAACTGGAACGCTTCGCGGCGGCGCCCGCGAAACCGTCCTTCATCCGTGATGAACTCCTTGTGAAGGTTCAGACCGCCGACCGCCTCGGCACCGAGGCCGTCATCGCCCAGCTCATGGAGCGCGCCGCCTTCGCGGCGGCGAAGGCCGAGCTGTTCACGACCCTGCTCGGCAAGCTCCGCGGCGACCGGGACGAGGAGGACTTCCTGCGCCACGGCACCCGCATCGGCCCGTATCTGACGTGCCTGCGCGGCCTCGCCTTCGAGCGGGGAAACGCCGAGTGGTGCGAGCGCAGCGCGGCCGTGCTGCGCGCGAGGCTGTCGGCGCGGGCCTGACGGCGGCACTACGCTCGGGGCCATGAGCGACAAGCACATCGGGCACCAGGACATCGGCCACCAGCACTTCGAGACCCTCGCGATCCACGCCGGCCAGGCCGCGGACGCGCAGACCGGGGCCGTGGTGACGCCGATTTACCAGGTGTCGACGTACAAGCAGGACGGTGTCGGCGGCCTGCGCGGCGGCTACGAGTACAGCCGGTCGGCCAACCCGACCAGGACCGCCCTCGAAGAGAACCTGGCGGCGCTGGAGGGCGGCAGCCGCGGCCTCGCCTTCGCCTCGGGGCTCGCGGCCGAGGACTGCCTGCTGCGTACGATGCTCGCGCCGGGCGACCACGTGGTGATCCCGAACGACGCGTACGGCGGCACCTTCCGGCTCTTCGCGAAGGTCGTGGAGCGCTGGGGCGTGCGCTGGTCGGTGGCCGACACCTCCGACGTCCAGGCGGTACGGGACGCGCTCCGGCCGGAGACCAAGCTGATCTGGGTCGAGACGCCCTCGAACCCGCTGCTCGGCATCACCGACATCGCGGCGGTCGCCGGGGTCGCCCGCCAGGCCGGGGTGCGGCTGGTGGTCGACAACACCTTCGCGAGCCCTTACCTCCAGCAGCCGTTGGCGCTCGGCGCGGACGTCGTCGTGCACTCCACGACCAAGTACATGGGCGGGCACTCCGACGTGGTCGGCGGCGCGCTGGTCACCTCGGACGCGGGCCTGGGCGAGGAGTTGGCGTACCACCAGAACGCGATGGGCGCGGTCGCCGGGCCGTTCGACGCGTGGCTGGTGATGCGCGGCGTCAAGACGCTCGCGGTACGGATGGACCGGCACAGCGCCAACGCGACGCGGGTGGCCGGCATGCTGGCCGCGCACCCGAAGGTGGCGCAGGTGTACTACCCCGGTCTGCCGGAGCACGCGGGGCACGAGGTGGCCGCCAAGCAGATGAAGGCGTTCGGCGGCATGGTGTCTTTCCGCGTCGTGGGCGGCGAGGACGCGGCGGTCGCCGTCTGCGACCGCGCGGAGCTCTTCACGCTCGGCGAATCCCTCGGCGGCGTCGAGTCGTTGATCGAGCACCCGGGCCGTATGACGCACGCCTCGGTGGCCGGTTCCGCGCTGGAGGTGCCCGCCGATCTGGTACGCCTGTCGGTCGGCATCGAGGCCGCGGACGACCTGCTGGCCGACCTGGCGCAGGCCCTCGGCTGAGGTCGTGACACCGTCCTGAGAGCGTGAACTCCCGGGCCCGTACGGTCGCGCGCGCCGCGTACCGTACGGGCCCGGCGCCTTTCCCACGGAAGGCTCAGCCCGTCGCCGACCACCAACTGCCGTCCGTCGGCGTCGTAGGGGCCGAGTGGTCGGGCCACGCCACCGCGGCCAGGACCAGACCGGCCACGACGGCCGCGAACAGCACCAGCCACAGGGCGAGTCGGACGACCCGGCGGCGGCGTACGATCCGGCGTCCGCGGGCGGCGGCGCGGGCGGTGAGATCGAGCGGGACCACCGGGTGCGGGGTGTCCAGCAGGCGGCGCACCTCGTCGTCGCGGCGGTTGGGCAGGCGGCTCACGGCGCCACCGCGCTGGACTCGGCCAACTCCGGTGCCTCGGAAGCCGGTTCGGTCTCCCCGGGGGCTCTGCGGGCCCGCGCCGCGGCGGCGGCCACGGCCCTGGCCGCCGCGTCGGCGGCCGGATCGTCCTCTTCGGGCCTGCTGCGCAGCGTGGCCGTCCCGCGGGCGCAGATGGCGCGCACCCGCTCGACGGGCAGGCCGAGTTGGGCCGCGGTCTGCTCCTCCGCGACGCCCTCGAAGTGCCGCATCACGACGATCAGCCGCTCCTGGCCGCTGAGCCGGTCCAGGGTGCCGCCGCGGGGCCGCCGCCACCACGGGCGGTAGGCGAACCGCCGTACCAGCTCGCTCCTGGCCCGTTCGTACGGGTCCTCCGCGCGCATCGTGAGCCAGTTGGCGTAGACGTGCGCGAGCGTCGCGGTCAGGAGGCGGTCGGCGGCCTCGGGGTCGCCCGCCAGCAGTGTGGCGGCGTGCAGCAGACGGCCCGCCGCGCCCGCGGTGAACGCCGCGAATTCGGCGTCCCGTCGGTTTTCCGCTGCCGCCCGGCGCTTCCCCACGCGGCCATGGGACGGCAACCGGGTGTTCCGGGTCAAGCCCCTTGCGTGTCTCCCCGCGACCCGGTCGCGCCGCCGGTCCCCTCGGTCCCACCGGCCTCGTCGGACTCCGGCTCTTCGCGCTGTCCCGCCCCGGTGTGCCAGTCGGCGAGCGAGGTGTTGAAGCGGGCCAGCAACTCGGTGAAGATCTCCCGCTCCCGCGGGGTCCACTCGTCGGTGACCTCGGCCATCAGCCGGCGGCGGGAGTCGCGTACCGCGTCGAGCCGGGACCGGCCGCGCGGCGACAGGGCGAGGACGACCGCGCGGCCGTCCTCCGGGTGCGAGGTGCGCTTGACCAGGCCGGTGTCGACGAGCGGGGCGACCTGACGGGTGACCGTGGAGGAGTCGATGCCCATGGCCTCGGCGAGCGCCTTGACGCCCATCGGGCCTTCGCGGTCGAGCCGGTTGAGCAGCAGGTAGGCGGCGCGGTCCATGGAGTTGCGGGCCTTGCCGACTCCGCCGAGCCGCGTCTGTTCCGCGCGACGGGCGAAAAGTGCGACCTGGTGCTGGAGGCGCTCAAGGAGTTCGGTCGAGGTCTCCGTGGGGTTGGACATGACCTTGAAGCTCGCGTTCTGTCGGTCCTGTGAAGGGGAACGGGAAGGCGGAAGTTGTGGAGAAGAGTACGCGGCGCGGAAGGCCCCGTGACCCTTCACCGGCAATACGCCGCCCGCCGCGGCCCCGGCCCTGACACGTATTCCGGCCGCCGGTGACACCCTTGGCCCCCGGCGGTGGCGGTCCGCCGGAGCTGGGAGACTGGGCCCATGGACAGTTCGGTGCCCGCAGCGTCCCCTTCGATCACCCTCGATGACGTGCGAGGAGCGCACAAAATGCTCTCCGGGGTGGCCCGTATCACCGCGATGGAAGGCAGCCGCCATCTGTCGTCGCTGGTCGGAGCACCTGTGCACCTCAAATGCGAGAATCTTCAACGCACAGGTTCGTTCAAAATTCGCGGCGCGTACGTCCGCATCGCGGGCCTCGGCCCGGAGGAGCGCGCGGCCGGGGTGGTGGCGGCCAGCGCCGGGAACCACGCCCAGGGCGTGGCCCTCGCGGCCTCCCTGCTCGGTGTCCGCTCGACCGTCTTCATGCCCGTCGGCGCCCCGCTGCCCAAGGTGGCCGCGACCCGTGACTACGGCGCCGAGGTACGGCTGCACGGCGCGGTCGTCGACGAGACGCTGCGGGCGGCCATCGAGTACGCCGAGCAGACCGGGGCGGTCTTCATCCACCCCTTCGACCACCCGGACATCATCGCCGGGCAGGGCACGGTGGGCCTGGAGATCCTTGAGCAGTGCCCCGAGGTCGGCACCATCGTGGTCGGCATCGGCGGCGGCGGTCTCGCCGCCGGTCTCGCGGTCGCCGTCAAGGCGCTGCGGCCCGATGTGAAGATCGTCGGCGTGCAGGCCGCGGGCGCCGCCGCGTATCCGCCCTCGCTCGCCGTCGGCCGCCCGGTGGCGCTCGGCACGGTCGCCACGATGGCCGACGGAATCATGGTCGGCCGTCCGGGCGACATACCGTTCGCCCTGGTCAGGGACCTGGTGGACGAGGTCGTGACGGTGACGGAGGACCAGCTCTCCTCCGCGCTGCTGCTCTGCCTGGAACGCGCGAAGCTGGTCGTGGAACCGGCCGGGGCCAGTCCGGTCGCGGCGCTGCTGGCCGCGCCCGAGGCGCTGCGGGGGCCCGTCGTCGCGGTGCTCTCCGGCGGCAATGTCGACCCGCTGCTGATGCAGCGCATCCTGCGGCACGGCATGTCGGCCGCCGGCCGTTACCTGTCCCTGCGGCTGCGTCTCACCGACCGGCCCGGCGCGCTCGCCACGCTCCTGGGGGTGTTGTCAGTGGTCGACGCTAACGTCCTCGATGTCAGCCATGTGCGCACCGACCCGCGGCTCGGCCTCACCGAGGCCGAGGTCGAGGTGCACCTGGAAACCAAGGGACCTGAGCACTGTGTCGCCGTGGGCGAGGCACTGGAGAACGCGGGTTACACCGTCATCCGGTGACCGCCCCGGCGGGCGGAGCTCGCCGTCGTACGACCCGCCGCCGCGGGGGAGTCGCCCGCCGAGCCCCGCGGCGGCGCGCCGTGTACCAGGTTCCGTGGCGGACGCGAAATTGGCTTGACGCGATATATCGCGTCTGTCATTCTCGCGTTCCATCGCGGTTCGCCGCGCGGTCCGCCGCGCGCTGAGCGATGAGTTTCGGCCGTTCGGGCGGTCGAAGTCATGAAGCCGCACACCGCACCAGTCGTGAGAGCTGCACACCGCACCAACGGACGGAGTGACAAAATGCCGGGCGCCATCTATGCAGAGGGTCTTGTGAAGACCTTCGGCGATGTCAAGGCACTGGGGGGAGTGGACCTCGACGTGCCGGAGGGCACGGTCCTCGGGCTGCTCGGGCCGAACGGCGCGGGAAAGACCACCGCCGTCCGGGTCCTGACCACACTCCTGCAACCCGACAGCGGCAGAGCCGTCGTCGCGGGCATCGACGTACTGAAGCACCCCAACGAGGTCCGCAGGCACATCGGCCTGTCGGGTCAGTTCGCCGCGGTCGACGAGTATCTGACCGGCCGGGAGAACATCCAAATGGTCGGCCAGCTCTACCAGATGAGCGCCAAGGCGGCCCGCGCGCGGGCCGACGAACTGCTGGAGCGCTTCAATCTGGCGGACGCCGCGAACCGGCCCTCCAAGACCTACTCCGGCGGTATGCGCCGCCGCCTCGACCTCGCCGCCGCGCTCGTCGTGAGCCCGCCGGTGATGTTCATGGACGAGCCGACCACCGGACTCGACCCGCGCAACCGCCAGCAGCTCTGGGAGGTCATCCAGGAACTGGTCGCGGGCGGCACCACCTTGCTGCTCACCACCCAGTATCTGGAAGAGGCCGACCACCTCGCGCACGACATCTGCGTGATCGACCACGGCAAGGTCATCGCGCGCGGCACCTCCGACCAGCTCAAGGCGCAGACCGGCGGCGAACGCGTCGAGGTCGTCGTGCACGAGCGGGACCGCATCTCCGACGCCGCCCGCGCGCTCGCCGGATTCGGCAAGGGCGACGCGAAGATCGAGGAACACCAGCGGAAGATCACCGTCCCGGTGACCGGCGGCGCCAAGCTGCTCGCCGAGGTGATCCGCGACCTGGACGCGCAGGGCATCGAGATCGACGACATCGGCCTGCGCCGACCCACCCTGGACGACGTGTTCATCTCCCTGACCGGCCACGCGGCCGAGCAGGACAACGCCGCCGACGAGGAGACCGAGGACCCGGGCGCCCGCAAGGCCGACGCGTCCCGCAAGGAGGCAGTCAAGTGAGCGCCACGACCGACATCGTGACCACCGCCGCGCCCAAGGGCGCGGGCGGCGTCGTCCAGTCCGTCAGGGACTCGCTGGTCGTCGCCAAGCGCAATCTGATCCGGATGCTGCGCATCCCCGAGATGATCATCTTCGGGCTGATCCAGCCGATCATGTTCGTGGTGCTGTTCAGCTACGTCTTCGGCGGCTCGGTCGCCGTCGGCGGCTCCCTCAGCGCCTCGGACTACCGCAACTTCCTGATGGCGGGCATCTTCGCCCAGACGGTCACCTTCGCCACCGCGGGCGCGGGCGCGGGCATCGCCGACGACATGAACAAGGGCCTCATCGACCGCTTCCGGTCGCTGCCCATGGCGCGCGGCGCGGTGCTCACCGGCCGCACCCTCGCCGACCTCGTCCAGACGACGCTCACCGTCGTCGTCCTCGCGGTGGTCGGCGTGCTCGTCGGCTGGCGCATCCACAACGGCGTGCCGAAGATGATCGGCGCGTTTCTGCTGCTGCTCCTGCTGGGCTACGCCTTCTCCTGGATCGGCGCGCTGATCGGCCTGTCGGTCCGCACCCCGGAGGCGGCCACCTCGGGCGGCCTGATCTGGCTCTTCCCGGTGACGTTCGTGTCGAACGCCTTCGTGGACTCGTCCAACATGCCGGGCTGGCTCCAGGCGGTCGCCGACTGGAACCCGTTCAGCGCCACCGTGCAGGCGTGCCGCGTGCTCTTCGGCAACCCGGGCGTCTCGCAGTCCGGCGCCTGGCCGATGCAGCACCCGGTGTGGGCGTCGCTGATCTGGTCCGTGCTCATCATCGTGGTCTTCCGTACGCTCGCGGTCCGCAAGTACCGCTCGGCGACCGCTTAACAGCCGGTCACCGCGGAGAGCCGGACGACCGCCTCACGCTCGACGATCGCGTCACGCCCGACGCCTTCGCGGAGAGCCGCGTCACACATGTGCCGCCCGTGCCACGGGGACGGGCGGCACACCGCTGTCCGCTCAGCCCTGGTACGGCTTCACGTCGAGGACCTTCACCGACGCGCTCTTGCCGTTGGGCAGTTCGTACGTGGCGTCCTCGCCCGGCTTCTTGCCCGCCACACCGCGGCCGAGCGGCGACTGCGGCGAGTACGTGTCCAGGTCGCTGGAGACGCCCTCGCGGGAGCCGAGCAGGAAGGTCATGGTGTCGTCGGGGTCGCCGTCGAAGGCGATGGTCACCACCATGCCGGGCGCCACCACACCGTCGTCCGCCGGGGCCTCGCCGACCTTCGCGGACTCCAGGATCTGGTTGAGCTGGCGGATGCGCAGCTCCAGCTTGCCCTGGTCCTCACGCGCCGCGTGATAGCCGGCGTTCTCCTTGAGATCGCCTTCCTGGCGGGCTTCCTCGATCTTGGCGACGATCTCGGCGCGCGCCGGACCAGACAGATGCTCCAGCTCGGCCTTGAGCTGGTCATACGCCGCCTGGGTCAGCCAGGTGACGTTCTCGCTGGTCTGGGTCACAGGTGCTCCTCGTCGGTACTGGTCATGCCGTGTGCCTGTCCCGCGGACTCCCCGCGGGGCGGTGTGTGCCGTCGCACCCGTGGGGCCGACGGCTCGTCCCCACGGCCGGTGCCGGGGTGCGCCCCGATGAACAAGTCCATTGCCACCGGTCGCCGGGACGAAACCACGAGCCTAACAATTACTCGTCGGTCAAGGGGACGAGAAACGAACGCGGGTGCCGGGGTCCGGGGTCAGCCGCGCGGGGCGGTCTGGCAGCTGACCAGCTCACCGGTCTCACCGCGCGAGGTCGTCCGCACCGTGACGACGGTGTCGACCTGCCGGGCGTGCTGCGCGAGGCGGACGTCCTTGCGGCCCACCTCGTTGTGGTCGACGTCCACCGAGCGCAGGGTGCAGACGGCGACGGTCCCCGGGTCCTTGTGGACCTCCAGGTGGATCTCCACGGCCTGGTCCGACACGGCCTTGAAGGCGATGACCTGACCGCTGACCTTGGTGCCGGTGAGGGCGTGCCAGCCGTACCACCCGACGCCGACGACCATCAGCGCGCCCAGCACGACGGCGGCGATCCGCAGCTTGCGGTCCGCCCGCGCGTCGGCGCCCGGACCGTACCTGCCGTCGGGCAGGGCGGGGCGGGCGCCCGGCTCACCGGGCCGCACGGCGGTCATAGGCTTTTCCTCCCGAGCGCGGGAACGGCGGAATTAATCGTCCCCTCACTCGGTCACTATAGGAGGCGCCCTCTCGGCCGACGGAGGGGGCTTAGAAGACGGGGGCTCGGCGCCGCTCGGACCCCGAAGACCTGAGGACCCAGCCTTGACTGAGCAGCTTCGACTGATGGCCGTTCACGCCCACCCCGACGACGAGTCGAGCAAGGGCGCGGCCACCATGGCCAAGTACGTGTCCGAGGGGGTGGACGTACTGGTGGCGACCTGCACCGGAGGCGAGCGTGGCTCGGTGCTCAACCCCAAACTCCAGGGCGACCCCTACATCGAGGAGAACATCCACGAGGTACGCGCCAAGGAGATGGACGAGGCGCGCCAGATCCTGGGCGTCCGCCAGTCCTGGCTCGGCTACGTCGACTCGGGACTGCCCGAGGGCGACCCGCTGCCGCCGCTGCCCGAGGGCTGCTTCGCCCTCCAGGACGTGGACGTGGCAGCGGGCACCCTGGTGAAGCTGATCCGCGAGTTCCGGCCGCACGTCATCACCACGTACGACGAGAACGGCGGCTATCCGCACCCAGACCACATCATGACGCACAAGATCTCGGCGGTGGCCTTCGACGCCGCGGGCGACCCCGAGCGCTACCCCGAGGCCGGGGAGCCGTGGACGCCGCTGAAGCTCTACTACAACCAGGGCTTCAACAAGGAGCGCACCCTCGCGCTGCACGAGGCGCTGCTCGCGCGCGGCATGGAGTCCCCGTACGGCGAGTGGCTCAAGCGCTGGGAGGAGTTCGACCGCCCGGAGCGGCAGCTCACCACCCACGTGCCCTGCTCGGACTTCTTCGAGATCCGTGACAAGGCGCTGCTCGCGCACGCCACGCAGATCGACCCGGACGGCGGCTGGTTCCGTATCCCGATGGACCTCCAGCGGGAGGTCTGGCCGACCGAGGACTACGAGCTGGCGCAGTCCCGCGTGGACACCTCGATCCCTGAGGACGACCTCTTTGCGGGGATCGAGAGGGCCTAGGCGACAATGGGCGGGTGAACGCCTCCCACGGATTCAATACGCTGGTCCCGCTCGCCTCGAACGCCGCCGGTGAGCTGAACCAGGACAAGGTGACGCCGGGGCTCCTCGGTTTCGTGATCTTCGCCGCCATCGCCATCGGGCTGTGGCTGCTGATGAAGAACATGGGCAAGCAGATGAAGAAGATCGATTTCACCGAGGAGCCCGCGGCTCGCCCGCCGCATGAGGCCCCCGCGGCCTCTCCCTCCGCTTCTCCCGCCGCCTCCGCCTCCGCCTCCTCCGCCCCGGAGCCGCCACGCCCCTGACGGGGGGCGGCCCTTGCGCAGGGCGTGCTTTTCAGGGGCGCGGGGAACCGCGCGGCCAGCCGCCACCGGCCGGTGGTCCGGAGACCACCGACCTGCCCCGCCGGGGCGGGTGGTGACCTGCGGGAGCGTCGTGGCCGGCCGCGCGGTTCCCCGCGCCCCCGACGGGGCACGTCGTGTGCAAGGGCGGGGTCAGACGGGGACGGCCATGACCATGCGGGCGGAGCGGCCGGGGGTCATGCCGAGGCGCCAGGTGTCCCAGGGTCCGCCGGGGGCGACGGTGCCGCGCTCCAGGAGGAGGGCGTACGCCTCGACGTACTCCTCGAGGTCCGGGTCCCGCCCCGGATAGGCGTCGGCGAGGAGCCCGGCGAGGGCTGAGCGGGCCAGGGCCAGGCCGTCCTCGGAGAGCAGCGGCTGGACGGTGGCGCGCAGGAAGACGGCCCAGTCGTGGCCGCGCCGGTCGCCGAGCCCACGGAAGAGTTCGACGGCCTCGTCGAGGAGGGCGAGGGCCTCGGGCAGCCGCCCGTTCCCGGCGTCGATGACGGACAGCTCGACGCACGACCACGCCTCGCCGTGCTCGACGCCGATCCGGCGGAAGTCCTGGCGGGCGTCCTGGAGGAGCTGCCGGGCGAAGCCGCTGTTGCGCAGATTGCCGGTACGGGCCGCCCGCTGGTCGCGGGTGACCCGCGCGGAGTGGTGCCGGGCGCAGGCCAGCCCGTAGACGTCCCGCATGCGGGAGAACATCGTGCGGGCGCGTTCCAGGGTGCGCAGCGCCGAGTCGGTGTCGCCGGACTCCTCCAGCGCGTGCCCGAGGTAGTACAGCGTCCACGCCTCGCCGCGCGCGTCCTCGCAGGCGCGGTGCCGCTGCACCGCCTCGTCCAGGTCCTGGGCGGCCTGCCGGGCCTCGCCGCGCAGCAGCAGGGCCCGGGCGAGCTGCGTCGCGGTCCACGCGCCGCCGCGCGGGTCGCGGGCCAGCGCGTACGACTGCCCGGCGGCGCGCAGTTCGGCCTCGCCGAGGTCGAGCCGCCCGAGCCGCAGGTACACCTGGCCGAGCTGGAGGTGCGCCCACGCCTCGCCCTGCACGCTCTCGTTCTCGCGGTGCAGCGCCAGCGACTCGCGCAGCAGCTCCAGCGCCGTGCCGACCTGGCCCATGTCGCGCAGCACGGCGGCCAGCGCGTGCAGCGTCCAGGCCCGGTCCTCGTCCAGCTCGGGGGCGGACTGGATCTCCAGCGCCTCGCGCAGCCTGCGCTCGGCCTCCTTGAGGTTGCCCTGGTGGTGCAGGGTGATGCCGAGGCTGTCCAGCGCGCGGGCCGCGCCCGACGGGTGCCGCGCCTCGAAGTACAGGTCGACCACCGACGTCAGCGTCGACCGCGCCTTGTCCAGCTCGCCGAGCTGCCGGGCCGCGATGCCGGTACGCCACTGCACCGACCGCACCAGCACCGAGCGGTCCTCGTCGGGGCCCGACTTCTGCTGCCCGGCGGCCTGTTGGGCCTGCGCCATCTCGCTGATCTCGCCGAGCCGGTAGAGGTCGCCGCGCAGCAGGCAGTAGTCGCACAGCGCGCCGAGCAGCGCCTGTACGGCGGCCCGGTCGACGCCCTCGGTGTCGCGCAGCGCGGCGGTGATGAAGCTGGACTCCTCGTCCAGCCAGCGCAGCGCCAGCTCCAGTGAGGCGAAGCCGTGCTGGCCGAACCGCCCGGCGCGGGTGGAGGTCTTGCCCTCGACCAGCCGGATGACGGTGTTCGCGAGGTCCGCGTACGAGCGGATCAGCCGCTCGTGGGCGGCGCCGCGCTCCACCGGGTCCTCCTCGTCCAGCAGCCGTTCGCCCGCGAAGGCGCGGACGAGGTCGTGCGGGCGGTAGCGGCTGCCGCGGACGTTCTCGATCAGCCCCGCGGCGGCGAGTTCGTCGAGCCTGCGGGCGGCCTCGCGTTCGTCGGTGGCCATCAGGGCCGCCGCGGCGGCGGCGCCGAAGCTGGCGCGCCCGGCCAGCGCGAGGCGGCGCAGCAGACGGCGGTTGGGCTCCGGCTGGTCGTGGTAGCGCAGTGCGAGGACGCGGTCGACCGGGTCGCGCGGGCCGAACACCTCCAGGTCTGCGGCGAGTTCGGTGGCGCCGTGGTGGTCGGGGAGCGCGGCTCCGGCGATCCGCAGGGCTATCGGCAGACCCGCGCACAGGTCGCGCAGCCGCTCGGCCTCCTCCCGCAGCGGGGCGGCGCCGCCGCCCGCCGCGGCCAGTTCGCCCAGCAGCTCCAAGGTGTCGTCCGCGTCGAGCGCGCCGACGTCCAGGCTGTGCACGAAGGCGCCGGGCAGCGCCAGTTCCTCCGGGTCGAACGGCGCGCGGCTGGTGACCAGCACCAGGCTCTCGGACCGCTCGGGGACCAGCGTCCTGATCTGCGCCGCGTCGGTGGCGTCGTCCAGCACGATCACCACGGGCACGTCCCTGAGGTGCTGCTGGTACTGCTCGCTGAGCCGTCGCAGGTGCTGTTCCTGATTCTGCCGCTCGCGGAAGAGGAGCTGGTCGCGGGGCGCGCCGAGCCGGTTGAGCAGGTGCAGCAGCGCCTCCCTGGTGGGCAGCGGCGTCCTGCCGTCGCTCGCGCCGCGCAGGTCCACCACGCACGCGCCGCGGAACTGGTCCTTCAACTGCCGTGCGGTACGCACCGCCAGCGTCGTACGGCCGCTGCCCGCCGGGCCGTGCAGGACGACCACCGTGGGCCGTACCGCCGTGGACACCCGGGCCTGGTGCACCCACTGGGCGATCCGCGCGACATGGGCGCGGCGCCCGGCGAACGGGCCTTCCGCGTCCGGGAGATGGCCGAACGACTGCTCCAGTACGGCGCGTGTGCGGGCCGCCGCGCTGCGATCGTTGCCCGAACGGCGCGGCGGGGAGGGCTGGTTGGGCACCTTGGCGGACTTCTTGCGGGGCGGCGCGGGGACGACCGCGCGCTGCGCCTCGATGAACGGCCGTACGCCGCGGCGGTCGAGCGCGGCCAGCCACAGCAGCCGCAGTTGTTCCGGACCGCCCGGTAAGCCCTGGCCGGCGCCCGCGCGCCGCGCCTTTCCCTGCTTGCCCGCTCCGGTCAGCGTCACCGCTCCCGCCGCGCCGACCGCGAGGCCGGTCACCAGCGCGGGTCCCGCCGCGAGGCCGTAGCCGAGGTCGACTCCGAAGGCCACCGCGGCCGTTACGCCCGCGACCAGGCCCTGCACCGCGGCGGTGGCGCGCCCCGAGCGCTCCTGCGGTCCGGCCGCCTGACCGGCCTCCAGCGCCCTGACGTACGCCCCGTACTCCTCGTCCGCCGCGGCCGCGATCTCCTCCAGCCGCTCCAACCCCCGCGCCAGCAGCGCCTTCCCGTCCACGCCCTGCCCCTGCTGGGCCACCGCCCGCTCCAGCAGGCGCACCACCTCGGCCCGGTGCGGGGCGCGCAGCGCGGCCCGTGACTCCGGCACATGTCCTCCCGCGTACGGCTTCGACAACTTCGACGTGCGGACAACCCATGAGTGGGTTTGGTGCCCACCCAGCGCCCGCGTCAAGCCCCCGCGGCCCTGTGGATCCCACAGCGCCGTCCCCGCGCGCCCCTCCCGGGCGCGGAGCCGCCGTCGCCGCCGCGCGCACGCGCGCGGTTCAGGCCCGCGCGGGGGAGGCGGGTTCCGGTGGTGCGGCGCCGGTGAACAGGCCGATCAGGCCGTAGGGCGCCTTGTCGCCGAGGCAGAGGTCGAGCATCTCGTGCGCCTCGGCGTCGGCGGCCGGCTCTCCCGCGCGCCGTGGCAGTCCGCGATGCCGCGCGTCTTCGACGGCGTCGGCGCTACGGCTTGTGAACCGCCCGGCTCACGGGGAGTGGTTCCAGACCAGCAGCAGATAGCCGCCGAAGTACCCGGACACCAGCGTCAGCGTCGTCACGACGGTGACGGCCGTACCGGTCCTGGCCTTGGCCAGTGCCACGGCGGGCGGGATGAGCAGCGGGAAGGCCGCGACGAGGAAGCGCGCCTTGGAGTGGTAGTAGCCGGAGCCGCCGATCGAGGTGGCCAGCAGCAGGAAGCTGAAGAGCAGCAGCGGCCAGGGCTGCCGGTCGAGCACGCCGAGGACGAAGAGCGCCACGGCCAGCAGCAGGACGACGGTCACCGCGTACAGGTCGAGCGCCGACGGCGTGCTGAGGATGTGCCGGGCGCTGTCGACGGTGAACCGGCCGCCGTCCCACGACGATCCCCAGCCGTCCTTCTGGATGTGGAACCAGCCGTCCAGCCGGTGCACCCGCAGGCCCACCCACACCAGATAGCCGATCCAGCCGGCGGGCGCGATCAGCAGCGCCGCCCACGCGCGCCAGGCGCGCGGCGCGCGGACGATCGCGAACAGCGCGGCCAGGCAGACCACCGGCACCAGCGCGGAGGCGGTCGGCCGGGTCAGCCCGGCGAGCAGGCACAGGAAGGCACTGGTCAGCCAGTGTTCGCAGAGCAGCGCGTACAGCGTCCAGGCGGCCAGCGCCGTGAACAGGCTCTCGGTGTACGCCATCGACTCGACGACGGCGTGCGGGATGACGCCCCACAGCACGGCGAGCACCACCCCGGCGCGCTGGCCGTACAGCTTCGCGCCGACCGCGTAGATGCCCCAGGCGGCGGCCAGCGCGAAGAGCCAGCCGAGGACGACGCCGGTGGTCGCGGGCCCGGTGGGGGACAGCGCGGCGGTGCCGCGCACCAGTTGGGGGTAGAGCGGGAAGAACGCGAGGTTGCTCTGCGCCGGGGTGCCGTGGTCGTAGCCGTGCTCGATGATGCCCAGGAACCACAGCGAGTCCCATTTGCGGCCCAGCAGCCCCAGCAGGCTCTTGTGTTCCGACCGTGCCCACATCCAGAGCATCGCGGTCGCTGCGAGCCGCACCAGCAGATAGCCGAGGACCGCGGGCGCCGCCGCGCGGGCCGCGCGCCGCAGCGCGTCCCTCCGGCCGGTGGCCTCCGCCGCGGGCGCCGGCCGGGTGTGGTCGAGCAGCGCCACGACGCTCCCTCTTTGGCGTGAAAAACGGTGCATACGGGTGAGGTGCAGAATTGCGGCAGTCTATCCGGTCGGTGTACGGCGGTTGTCCCGCACCTGTCCGGCAGCTGTCCGGCCCCTCGCCGAAGCCGCCCCGCCGCGCGCCTCGCCGACTTCCAGGCCATGTCGCCGCCTGTTCCGTACCCAGCAGGCCCGGTGGCGGTGGCGGGTACCGCCGGGTGACGGGGCGGACCTGGGCGGGCGGTGGGGGCTACCGGCGGGTGACCGAGCGGATCCAGGCGAGCTGCTGACCGACGTCCCCGGCCTCGGCGACCTTCTCCCGGTCGGAGCCGTCGAAGACGCCGAGGAGGGTTTCCGCGCCGTGCGGGGCGACGCTCATCACCGGTCCGCCGGAGTCCCCGCCCGCGGGAATCCCGGACACCTTCACCATGCAGAAGTCCGAGCCGCCCGGCGCGGTGGCGCCGTCGCACCGCGGGTCGTCCGGCCGGACGACCCGCAGCCGCGACTGCTTGAGCACCGGCGACTGGCAGGAGTTCTCGTCCCCGGCGCACGTCGCGCCCCACCCGTACACCCGCACGGTCCGGCCGGGACGGACGGGCGCGGTGGACAGGCGCGCCGTGCGGACGTTCATGGCCGGCACCTCGACCAGCATCATGTCGGCGACGGCGCTTCCCACGCGCCCGCCGGGCACCGGCCGGAGCGTCGTGCCC
This sequence comes from Streptomyces sp. NPDC088197, assembly GCF_044741185.1. NCBI lineage: Bacteria > Bacillati > Actinomycetota > Actinomycetes > Kitasatosporales > Streptomycetaceae > Streptomyces > Streptomyces sp. NPDC088197. The sequence continues at coordinate 828,434 of NZ_JBIUSD010000002.1, read as the reverse complement.
TTGCGGACGTCGAGGCTGCCCACCCGGAACGTGATCCGCTTGTCCGCGACCGGCCGCGCCTGCTCGAAGAAGCAGTGCGACGCGGTCAGAATCCACCGGCGCGTCACGGCCGCCCCGGTGCACACCGGCTTCCCGTCGACGAACATCCGCACCGCCCACGGCCCGTACGTGCTCTTCGACCCGCCGATCACCGCGGAGGCCGGTGCCGACGCCGTCACGATCCCCGTCACGGCCACCAGTACGGCCGTCAGCAGCACCCGAATCCGCCCCGCCATCCGCGACCACCCCTCACGCTCACCCGGCACCGCTCCCGCTGGCGCCCGTCGGCGCTCCTGGTGCCATTGGCACCACTTCCGCCACTTCCGGAACATCCGCCCATGAGCGTACGCGCCGACCCCCGGCTTTCCGGACCGGACGCGCACCGGGCGTCACGTCCGTCAGCCGCCACCCGGCGAATCCGGCCCGGAGTTCGTCGGCGGTGACACCGGAGGCGGGGGGATCACCCAGTCGGGGCGCCACGTCCCGGCGGCGTCGTGGGCGGTCGCCGCGGCGGCGAGGTGGGCGCGCAGAACGGCCAGCGCCGGGTGGGGGTTGTCGCGGTGCCACAGGAGGGCGTGCGGGTAGACGGGGGTGGGGTCGGTCACCGGGATACGGCGCAGGCCGTGGCCCGCGGGCCAGATGAGACGGGTGGGCTCGCCCATGAAGGTGGCCAGCGCCGGGGTCTCGGCGAGGGTGTCGAGGAGCGCGTCGGAACCGAAGTTGGGGCCGGTCGCCTCGATGGTGAGGCCGAACTCGTCGACGAGGTCGTCGTAGTAGGCGCCCCACTCGGAGCCGGGGACGATGCCGGGCATCCAGATCCGGTGCCCCACGAGCCGCTCGACGGTCACCGACCGGGCGCCCGCCAGCGCGTGGGCCGGGCCGGTGAGGAGCTGGAGCGGCTCGTCGAGCACCCGTACGGACGCGACGTCCTCGGGGAGCGGCAGGCCGGGCGCGGCGACGGCGCGGAAGGTCGCGTCGATCGCACCGGACCTGACGGCGCCGACGGCCGTGCCGAATTCCAGCAGCATCACCACGTCGAGGTCGATCTCGGGGTGCGCGCGGTGGAAGCCGCGCATCAGGCCCGCCTGCGCGCCGCGCGAGGCCATCACGTCGACGCGCAGCGGACGGCGGCCGGGGCGTACGGACGCGACCGCGCGTTCGGCGACGCGCAGCAGTTCGCGCGCGTGGGGCAGGAACGCCTGGCCGTCGATGGTGAGTTCGGCGCCGCGCGGGGCGCGGGCGAACAGCCGCATGCCCAGGGCGCGTTCCAGCGCGGCGACCCGCTTGGAGACCGCCTGCTGGGTGATCGACAGGTCGGCGGCGGCCTTCTGGAACTGGCCCGCGTCCGCGACGGCGACGAAGGTGCGTACGGCTTCGAGGTCCACGTCGATTCACCTTAGTGAACAACGAATGGTTGTGGATCGCGGGCGGTGCGGTTGTTTGACCTGCGGTTGTGCCGCTCGCTTAGCTCTCACCGGTCCACGTCGGCCCGTCGAAGGGGGAGCGCCGCGCATGAGGGGCAGGAGAGCGCTGGGGCGGCCGTTCGGCTGGCTGTGGGCGGCGTACGCGGTGAGCGCCTACGGGTCGGGGCTGGGCTTCGGCGCGCTGCCGCTGATCGCGGTGCTGGCCCTGCACGCGGGCCCCGCCGAGGTGTCCGCGCTGTCCGCCGTGGGGCCCGCGGTGGGAGCGCTGATCGCGCTGCCGCTCGCGCCGTGGGTGGAGTTCCGGCGCAAGCGCCCGGTCATGGTCGCGATGGACCTGACCCGGTTCGCGGTCATGGCGACGGTCCCGGCCGCGTACGCCCTCGGCTGGCTCAGCTTCGTCCACCTGCTCGTGGTCTCCGCCGTGTCCGCCGCGGCCAAGATCGCCTTCAACGCCTCCAGCGGCGCCTACCTCAAGGCGCTCGTCCGGCCGGACGACCTGCTCGTGGCCAACGCCCGCTTCGAGTCCACGAACTGGAGCTCCATCGCGGTCGGGCCGCCGCTCGGCGGAGCGGCCATCGGCCTGTTCGGGCCGGTCGTCACCGTCGTGGCCGACGCGCTCAGCTACCTGTGCTCCGCGCTGTGCGTCACCGCGATCCGCGGCCGGGAGGACGCGCCGCGGCCCACCGGCACACCGACGACCCGGGCGGGCGCGCTGCTCGACGGCTGGCGGCACCTCCTGGGCCACCCCGGCCTGCGGGCGCTCTACCTCAACCAGCTGCTCGTCGGCGGTCTGATCATGGCCACGGAACCGCTGCTCGCCGTGCTCCTGCTGCGCCAACTCGGCTTCCCGCCCTGGCAGTACGGCCTCGCCTTCGCCGCGCCCTGCGTCGGCGGGCTCATCGGCTCGCGGCTGGCCCGCCGGGTGGTCGCCCGCCACGGGCAGCAGTGGGTCTTCCGGACCGTCGGCACCCTGCGCGCCGTCTGGCTGATCGGGCTGGCCTTCGTCCGGCCCGGCGTCGTCGGCCTGCTCACCGTGATCGCCGTCGAGCTGGCGATCATCGTCAACATGAGCCTGTACACACCGGTGCTCGCCACCTACCGGCTCGAACACACCCCCCGGCACCTCGTCGCCCGGACCCTGTCGGCCTGGTCGATCGGCCAGCAGACGGCCATCGCCGTCCTCACCGCGCTCGCCGGGCTGCTCGCCGACGTCACCGGCCCGCGCACCGCCCTCACGGTCGTGGGCCTGCTCATCCTGACCACCCCGCTCCTGCTGCCCCGCCGCGACCTCACCCCGAGCCCCGAGCCGGCCGTGGCCCCCGGCCGGCCGTGACCGACCGGGCCCGGGCGGGGGTATCGGCGGATCGCGGCACCGCCGCTGCGCCGTTGCGGACCGGAACTGACCGCAATCGCGCCTAGCGTCGCTGTCGACAACCGATGTCAGCGAAAGGACCGCGATGCCCGAGAAGACCAATGCCGCGCCCGAGGGCTACACCACGGTGGCGCCCTGGGTGGTCACCGACGACACGGGGGCGTTCCTCGACTTCGTGGCCGCGGCGTTCGGGGGTGAGGAACTCGGGCGGGTGGCGACGGAGGACGGCCTGATCGGACACGGCGAGATCCGTATCGGCGACACCGTGGTGCTGGCCTTCGACCGGCACGCGGACTGGCCCGTCGTGCCGAGCCTGCTGCGGGTGTTCGTCGCCGACGCCGACGAGGCGTTCGCGCGGGCCGTCGCGGCCGGCGGCCGTATCGTCACGGAGCTGGCCGACGACGCCTTCGGACAGCGCGGCGGCCGGATCAAGGACCCCTTCGGCAACATCTGGTGGGTGGTCAGCCGCGTGGAGGACGTCTCCGCGGACGACATGTGGAAGCGGCTGGAGGACCCCGTGTACGCCGAGGCCATGCGCGTGGCCCAGGAGACCCTCGACGCCGAGCTGAGCGGCCGGGCCGGCCGCAGCAGCGCCCCCGTCAGGACCTGGCCCCGCGGCCAGGACGCGTAAGGCGTAGGTCAATCAGCGTCAATCAGCCGTCGTCAGCGCGTCGGCGGTGAACCTCCGGCGCCAGGCGAGCGCGACGTGGACGAGGCCGATCAGGACGGGGACCTCGATCAGCGGGCCGACGACCCCGGCCAGCGCCTGGCCGGAGGTGACCCCGAAGGTGGCGACGGCGACCGCGATGGCCAGCTCGAAGTTGTTGCCCGCCGCGGTGAACGCGAGGGTCGCGGTGCGGTCGTAGGCCAGACCGACACCCTTGCCGAGGAGGAAGGCGCCGAAGAACATGACCGCGAAGTAGACCAGCAGCGGAGCCGCGATCCGTACGACGTCCAGCGGGCGCGAGGTGATCGTCCCGCCCTGGAGGGCGAAGAGGACGACGATCGTGAACAGCAGCCCGTACAGCGCCCACGGGCCGATCCTCGGCAGGAACGCGCTCTCGTACCGCTCGCGCCCCACGCGCCGCTCGCCGACGCGGCGCGTGAGGAACCCCGCGAGCAGGGGCACGCCGAGGAAGACGACGACGTTCAGCGCGATGTGCCAGGCGGAGACGTCCAGGCCCTGGCCGTCGCCGAGGTTGAGCAGACGCGGCAGCAGGTCGAGGTAGAACCAGCCCAGCAGCGCGAACGCGAGCACCTGGAACACCGAGTTGAGCGCGACCAGGACGGCGGCGGCCTCGCGGTCGCCGCACGCGAGGTCGTTCCAGATGACGACCATGGCGATGCAGCGGGCGAGTCCCACGATGATCAGACCGGTGCGGTACTCGGGCAGGTCCGGCAGGAAGAGCCAGGCCAGCGCGAACATGATGGCGGGGCCGACGACCCAGTTGAGGAGCAGGGAGGACGCCATCAGCTTCCGGTCGCCGGTGACGCGGTCGAGCCGGTCGTAGCGGACCTTGGCCAGCACCGGGTACATCATCACGAGCAGGCCGAGCGCGATCGGCAGCGAGATCCCGCCGATCTCGGTCTTCGCGAGCGCGTCGTTCAGCCCCGGGACGGCGCGGCCCAGCCCCAGACCGGCCCCCATCGCGGCCAGGATCCAGACCGCGAGGTAGCGGTCCAGGGCGGAGAGCTTCCCGACGACCGAGTCGCGCGGGGCCGGACCGCCGCCCGGTGGGCGGGCGGCGGCGGGCTGCGCGGAGGGCGCGGGCCGGGGTTCCGCCGAGGGCGCGGGTCGGGGTTCCGCGGAGGTCACGGGCACGCCCGCTTGTTCTCGGCGGCGGTACGCGCGGACTCCGCGAGCGCGGCGAACCGCTCGGACAGTCCGGCCAGCACCTCGGGGCGCAGCTTGTAGTAGACGAACCGGCCGCAGGGCTCGGTGTCCACCACGCCCGCCTCGCGCAGGACCTTCATGTGGTTGGAGAGATTGGTCTGCCTGGCTCCGGTCTCCTCGACCAGGTGCGTGGTGCACAGGGTCTCGCGGGCGAGCAGGGTCACGATCCGGAGCCTGAGCGGGTCGGCCAGCACCCGCATCAGATCAGTGTCGACTGATGTCAGCATGGACTGATACTGTCACACATCAGTCGCCGCTGATACCAGCGCGGGCTGAATCGTTCGTTCGCCTCGCCACGTCGCCGCAGCGAACCCGTCCCGTCAAGCCGTCGCACCAAGCCCGCCTCATCACGCCGGTCCCGTCACGCCCGTCCCGTCACGCCGGTCCCACCACGCCCGTCCCATCACGCCGTTCAACCGAGGAAGGAACAGGGAAGCCCCATGTCCGACAAGCCTTCCGTCCTGTTCGTCTGCGTCCACAACGCCGGCCGCTCGCAGATGGCCGCCGCGTGGCTCACCCACCTGGCCGGGGACCGCGTCGAGGTCCGCTCCGCCGGGTCCGACCCGGGCGCCGCCGTCAACCCGGCCGCCGTCCGGGCCATGGCCGAGGTCGGCATCGACATCTCCGCCGAGGCCCCGAAGATCCTCACCGTGGACGCGGTACGCGAGTCCGACGTGTGCGTCACGATGGGCTGCGGCGACACCTGCCCGGTCTTCCCCGGCAAGCGCTACCTCGACTGGAAGCTCGACGACCCGGCCGGCCAGGGCGTCGAAGCCGTGCGCCCGATCCGCGACGAGATCAAGTCCCTGGTCGAGACCCTCCTCCACGAGATCGCCCCGCCCCCGGCCCCTTGATCGCCCCGCCCCCCGCCGGACCCCGTCCCCACCGGTCCCGCTCCCGCTCCCGCCCGGTGCGTCGAGATGCCCGAACGACAGCCTCCCGCCGCCGCGCGCGATCGTCTCGCGGGCCTTGCTTTGTGAGAGGCTAGGCCGCGTGAACCGGTTGGCTGACGCGACCTCGCCCTATCTTCTCCAGCACGCCGCGAATCCCGTGGACTGGTGGCCGTGGGGGGCGGAGGCGTTCGCGGAGGCGCGCAAGCGCGGTGTGCCGGTGCTGCTGAGCGTGGGGTACAGCGCGTGCCACTGGTGCCATGTGATGGCGCACGAGTCCTTCGAGGACGAGGTGACGGCCGCGTATCTCAATGAGCACTTCGTGTCGGTGAAGGTGGACCGCGAGGAGCGGCCGGACGTCGACGCCGTGTACATGGAGGCCGTGCAGGCGGCCACCGGTCAGGGCGGCTGGCCGATGACGGTGTTTCTGACGCCGGAGGGCGAGCCGTTCTACTTCGGTACGTACTTCCCGCCGGCCGCGCGGCAGGGGATGCCCGGGTTCCGGGACGTGCTGGAGGGCGTCGTCGCGGCGTGGCGGGACCGGCGCGAGGAGGTCGCGGATGTCGCGACGCGGATCGTCCGGGACCTGGCCGAGCGGGCCGACGCGTACGGCGCGGCCGTCCATCCGGGTGAAGGCGAACTGTCGGCGGCGCTGCTCGGGCTGACCCGTGAATACGACGCGCGGCGCGGCGGGTTCGGCGGGGCGCCGAAGTTCCCGCCGTCCATGGCGCTGGAGTTCCTGCTGCGGCACCACGCGCGGACCGGCGCCGAGGGTGCGTTGCAGATGGCCCGCGACACCTGCGAGGCGATGGCGCGCGGCGGGATCTACGACCAACTCGGCGGCGGCTTCGCCCGGTACGCGGTCGACCGCACCTGGACCGTCCCGCACTTCGAGAAAATGCTTTACGACAACGCGCTGCTCACCCGCGTGTACGCGCACCTGTGGCGGGCCACCGGCTCCGACTTCGCGCGCCGCGTCGCGCTGGAGACCGCGGACTTCATGATCGCCGAACTGGCCACGGACGAGGGCGGGTTCGCGTCCGCGCTGGACGCCGACAGCGACGACGGCACCGGCAAGCACGCCGAGGGCGCCTACTACGCGTGGACGCCCGCGCAGCTCACCGAGGTACTGGGCGCGGCCGACGGGGAGTTCGCGGCGGGCTACTTCGGCGTCACCGAGGAGGGCACCTTCGAGGAGGGCGCCTCCGTACTCCAACTCCCGCAGGGCAACGGCGTGGTGGACGCCGACCGGGTCGCCTCCGTACGCGAACGGCTGCTCACCGCCCGCGCGTCGCGCCCCCGTCCGGGGCGCGACGACAAGGTGGTCGCCGCCTGGAACGGCCTGGCCATCGCCGCGCTCGCCGAGACCGGCGCCTACTTCGACAGGCCCGACCTCGTACAGGCCGCGGTCGACGCCGCCGACCTGCTCGTACGCGTCCACATGGACGAGCGCGGACGGCTCTCGCGCACCTCGCGCGACGGTGTCGCCGGGGCCAACGACGGTGTGCTGGAGGACTACGGCGACGTCGCCGAGGGCTTCCTGGCGCTCGCGTCGGTGACCGGCGAGGGCGTCTGGCTGGACTTCGCCGGGCTGCTGCTCGACTCCGTCATCGTCCACTTCACCGCGGACGACGGCGGGTTGTACGACACCGCCGACGACGCCGAGACCCTGATCCGCCGCCCGCAGGACCCCACCGACAACGCGACGCCGTCCGGCTGGACGGCCGCCGCGGGTGCGCTGCTCACGTACGCCGCCCACACCGGCTCCGATGCCCACCGCACCGCCGCGGAAAGGGCGTTGGGTGTCGTCGGCGCGCTCGCCTCCCGCGCGCCGCGGTTCGTCGGCTGGGGTCTGGCCGTCGCCGAGGCCGCGCTCGACGGGCCGCGCGAGGTCGCCGTCGTCGGCGCGGTCGGCGATCCCCTGACCGACGAACTCCACCTCACCGCGCTGCTCGGCGCCGCGCCCGGCGCCGTGGTCGCGGTCGGCGAGGAGGGCAGTACGGAATTCCCGCTGCTGCACGCCCGGCCGACGCGCGCCGGGCAGGCCGCCGCGTACGTCTGCCGCAACTTCGTCTGTGACGCGCCGACGTCCGACGCCCGCACCCTGCGCTCGCAGCTCCGCTCCGACGTGTGGACCGGACCCCGCCCGAGCTAGCCGGCCCCCCTGCGGGGGTGCGCGCTCAGCCACGACGCTCCCGCGGGTCACCGCCCGTCCCGGCGGGTCGGATCGGTTGTTCCCGGACCACCGGCCGGTGGTGGGTTGCTCGCGCAGTTCCTCCCCCAGCCTTCGGCCGGGAGGTGCCCCCAGCGCCCCTGACGGGGCGCACCGTCTTTCGCCCGGGCGGCGAGCGGTCACCGGCCGTCCCGGCGGGGCGGTTCGGTTGTTCCGGGACCACCGGCCGGTGGTGGGTTGCTCGCGCAGTTCCTCGCGCCCCTGACGGGGCGCACTGTCTTTCGTCCGGGCGGCGAGCCGATCTTTTTAGGGGCGCGGGGAACTGCGCGCTCAGCCACGACGCTCCCGCGGGTCACCGGCCGTCCCGGCGCTTCGGGGGTGGCCGGGTCACCGGCCGGTGGGGGCTGGGGGCTTGGTCATGGGGGTTGGCGCCGGGGAGGCGTGCGGGTCAGAACTCCAGGCCACCGCGCAGCAGGCCGAGGGCGCGGTCGAGGAGGGGGAGGAGTTCTTCGGTGCGGCCCTGTTCGACCCAGTACATCGTCGTCTCGTGGATGACGCTGAAGACGGCGGCGGTGAAGACGCGTACTTCGAGGTCGTCGGCCGAGCGGCCGGACCGCTCGGCGATGATGCCGCCGAGCAGCCGACCGGTCTCCGACATGGTTTCGTGGGAGCGGGAGCGGATGGCGGGGACGTCGCGGACCAGTTCCTCGCGCTGAACCATCTCGGCCTGGCCCTCGGGGTCCTGGAGCAGCAGGCTGAGCGATTCGTGCATGACCATTTCCAGCGCCGTCAGCGGTGACTCGTCGGCGGGCCGGGACCGCAGCATCTCGGCCATGCCCGCGTCGTACTCGTCCGTGAGGACGATGTCCTCCTTGGTGGGGAAGTACCGGAAGACGGTGCTCGGCGAGACGTCCGCCTCGGCCGCGATCTGGTCGACGGGGGTGGCGTCGTACCCCTGCTCGGCGAAGAGCCGGTAGGCGGCGGCGCGGATGGCCTGGCGGGTCTGGGCCTTCTTGCGTTCGCGCAGACCGGTCTTCGCCGGGATGATGCCGCTGGAGCGAGGGGACATGGCCTCATTGTCCGGCATCCGTGGTGCGTTCTGCCACGGGCAGCGATGCCCCGGCGCGGGTGTCGGAGCCGGTCACGGAGCCGGTCACGATTCCGGGCGCGGTGTCGCTCCCGGACCCGGACCCGTGTCCGGACCCGTCTCCAGACCCCTTCGCGCCCCGGTCGGCCGCGCCCCCCTCCGTCGCTTTCCCGGTGCGCGGATTCGGCAGGAAGGCCGCCACCAGCGCGGCGGCCACCAGGGACGCGACACCGCAGACGGTGAGGACGACGCTCATGCCGTGCAGGTACGCGGCGTCGGCCGCGGTGGCCAGCGCGCGGTCGCCCAGGGAGGCGGCGACGGCGTGGGCGCCGACGACGGAGTCCTTGGCGGTGTGCGCGGCGGCCGAGGACAGGCCGCTGGTGTCCAGCCGTCCGGTGTACCCGGCGGCGAGAACGCTGCCGAGGATGGCGACGCCGATCGCGCCGCCGGTCTGCCGCAGCGTCTGGAGCAGTCCCGAGCCGCTGCCCGCGCGCTCGCGGGGGAGCGCGCCGAGCGCGCTGTCCATGGCGGGCACGATGGCGAGGCCGAAGCCGAGCCCGGCGATCGACAGCCACAGGGCGGTGACGCCGTAACCGTCACCGACGCGCGTGGTGCTGCCGAGGAAGGCCGCGCCCGCCAGGACGGCGAGTCCGCCGACGATCACCGGCCGCGGGCCGAACCGCTTGACCAGCGGGGAGCCCGCGCGGGCGGAGAACATCAGCCCGCCCATCATCGGCAGCAGCCGCAGACCGGTGCCGAACGCGTCGTAGCCCAGGGAGGTCTGGAGGTAGGACGGCAGGACGAAGAGCAGCCCGGTGAGGATGAAGGTGACCAGGGTGGCGGCGACCGCGTTCCACACGAAACCGCGCTGCCGCAGCAGGGTCAGGTCGAGCATCGGCCTGCTCACCCCGCGCTCGCGCAGCACCAGCCCGGTGATTAGCGCGACCCCGCCGAACAGCATCAGCAGCACCAGCGGGTCGCCCCAGCCCCGGTCGGGCGCCTCGATGATGCCGAAGACCAGGGCGCCGAGGCCCCCGGCGGCGAACACCGTGCTGGGGACGTCCACCCGGGGCGCGGCGGGGTCGCGGGTCTCGGGCAGCAGCGTCATGCAGGCGACGACGCTCAGGCCGACCAGCGGGATGTTGATCAGGAAGACCGAGCCCCACCAGAAGTGTTCGAGCAGCGTGCCGCCGATGATCGGGCCGAGCGGCATGCCGAGCGCCATCGCGGTGGACACGATCGCGACCGCCCGCGAGCGCTCCTGCCCGCTGAACATCGACGGCAGCACCGACAGCGCCAGCGGCATGATGAAGGCCCCGCCGACGCCCATCACCGTACGGGCGGCGATCACCGGTCCCGGGCTGTGCGCCAGCACGCCGAGCATCGATCCGGCCAGGAACACGACGAGGCCCGTGACCAGCATCCGGCGCCGTCCGAACCGGTCGCCCAGCAGGCCCGCCGGGAGCATCGCGGCGGCGAAGACGACGGTGTACGAGTCCACGATCCACTGCATGTCGCCGGTGTCGGCGCCGATCTGGGCGGACATCGTCGGCAGCGCCACGTTGAGGATCGTCGTGTCGAAGCTGAGGACGAGGACGCTGGCGATGATCGCGAGCAGTGCCAGCCAGCGCCGCGGGTCCGCCTGCGGCGGGGCTTGCGCGTCCGCCGGGGGCGGGGCCGGGGAGGAAGAGGTTGCCATGACGACTCCTGAGGGTCTGTGTCAAATGAAAGTGACTCCTAAAAAAGAGTAGCTGTCAGATCGCCGCATGGGAACCCGTGCGGGTGGGCGCGTCCGGGGATGGGTGTCGGCGTACGCGTACGCACCGGCGTACGCGCCCTCACTCACCCGCGGACGCGCGCCGACGTGCGGGCGTACGAAAAAACCCGCCCCCGTGGGGACGGGCGCGGGTGGGTGAAGGGGCGGGCGGCTGCGGCCCGGCGGATTTACGCGTGCTGGTAGGCGACCAGCGAGATGCCGACGTAGTGGACGATGAAGGCGACCAGCGTGAAGGAGTGGAAGACCTCGTGGAAGCCGAACCAACGCGGTGACGGATTCGGCCGCTTGAAGCCGTAGACGACGGCGCCGCCGCTGTAGAGCAGGCCGCCGACGATGACGCAGACCATGACGGCCACGCCGCCGGTCCGCAGGAAGTCCGGCAGGAAGAAGACCGCGACCCAGCCGAGCGCGATGTAGCACGGGGTGTAGAGCCAGCGCGGGGCGCCGACCCAGAAGACGCGGAAGGCGATTCCGGCGAGCGCGCCCGCCCAGACGACCCACAGCAGCGCCTTCGAGGTGTCGCCGGGCAGCAGCAGGATCGCCAGCGGCGTGTAGGTGCCCGCGATGATCAGGAAGATGTTCGCATGGTCAAGTCGTCGCAAAATCGCTTCGCCCCGAGGGCCCCAGTTGCCCCGGTGGTAGAGCGCGCTCACGCCGAACAGCGCGCACGCGGTCACGGTGAAGACGCCGCAGGCGATCCGTCCCCTGGTGCTCTGGGCGAAGGCGGTGAGCACGACTCCCGAGACGAGCACGGCGGGGAACATCCCCGCGTGCAACCACCCTCTGAGCTTGGGTTTCACGGGGATCGGCAAGTCGACGCCGTCGACGATGGGGGACACCTCTGAAGTGTCGTTGCCAAGGACCATGCCGTCAATCCTACCTACGGTCGCGTAAGTTACCTGTTAGTAGATTCAAAGGTGGCGCGGGACACTCCCGGAGTGGTGATGCTCACTCGCGGCGCCCTGGACAGAATCATTTGACGGGGCCCACACTCATATGAGTGCGGTCGGTACCGGATGAGCACTCCACGAACGCGTCCGGGCCGCAGCCCCCAAGGGGCCGAGAACCAAACCCTCAATTTGTGACGCCGGTTCTGTGCGGACCCGGCGGGACGGAGCGATCGTGGCGCGCGGTATTGCGGCTCCCACCAACCATCAGGAACTGACCCGCTGGGTCGGCGAGATCGCCGAACTCACCCAGCCCGACGAGATCGTGTGGTGCGACGGCTCGGAGGCGGAGTACCACCGCCTGGCCGGAGAACTCGTCGCCAAGGGCACCTTCACCAAGCTCGACCCGACCCTGCGCCCCAACTCGTACTACGCGGCCTCCGACCCCTCGGACGTGGCGCGGGTCGAGGACCGGACCTTCATCTGCTCGGAGAACGAGGCGGACGCGGGCCCGACCAACCACTGGAAGGCCCCCGCCGAGATGCGGGAGATCTTCACCGGCGACAAGGGCGTCTTCCGCGGCTCGATGAAGGGCCGCACGATGTACGTCGTGCCCTTCTGCATGGGCCCGGTCGGCTCACCGCTGTCCGCCATCGGCGTGGAGATCACCGACTCCGCGTACGTCGCCGTCTCCATGCGCACGATGACCCGGATGGGTCAGGCCGTGCTGGACGAACTGGGCACCGACGGCTTCTTCGTCAAGGCCGTGCACACCCTGGGCGCCCCGCTCGAAGAGGGCCAGGCCGACGTGCCGTGGCCGTGCAACACCACCAAGTACATCTCGCACTTCCCCGAGAGCCGCGAGATCTGGTCCTACGGCTCCGGCTACGGCGGCAACGCCCTGCTCGGCAAGAAGTGCTACGCGCTGCGCATCGCCTCCGTCATGGCCCGCGACGAGGGCTGGCTCGCCGAGCACATGCTGATCCTCAAGCTCACCCCGCCCAAGGGGGGACCCGAGGCCGTCAAGTACGTCGCCGCCGCGTTCCCCTCGGCCTGCGGCAAGACCAACCTCGCGATGCTGGAGCCCACCGTCCCCGGCTGGACCGTCGAGACCATCGGCGACGACATCGCCTGGATGCGCTTCGGCGAGGACGGCCGCCTGTACGCCATCAACCCCGAGGCCGGTTTCTTCGGCGTGGCGCCCGGCACCGGAGAGCACACCAACTCCAACGCGATGAAGACGATGTACGGCAACTCCGTCTTCACCAATGTCGCCCTCACCGACGACGGCGACGTGTGGTGGGAGGGCATGACCGAGGAGCCGCCCGCGCACCTCACGGACTGGAAGGGCCAGGACTGGACGCCGCAGTCCGGCACGCCCGCCGCCCACCCCAACGCCCGCTTCACCGTCCCCGCCGCGCAGTGCCCGATCATCGCGCCCGAGTGGGAGGACCCGCGCGGCGTCCCGATCTCCGCGATCCTCTTCGGCGGACGCCGCGCCTCGGCCGTACCGCTGGTCACCGAGTCCTTCGACTGGCAGCACGGCGTCTTCCTCGGCGCCAACGTCGCCAGCGAGAAGACCGCCGCCGCCGAGGGCAAGGTCGGCGAACTGCGCCGCGACCCCTTCGCGATGCTGCCGTTCTGCGGCTACAACATGGGCGACTACTTCGGCCACTGGGTCTCGCTCGGCAAGACGCACGACGCCGCCAAGCTGCCGAAGATCTACTACGTCAACTGGTTCCGCAAGGACGCCGCCGGGCGCTTCGTCTGGCCGGGCTTCGGCGAGAACAGCCGGGTCCTGAAGTGGATCGTCGAACGCCTCAACGGCGAGGCCAAGGGTGTCGAGACCCCCATCGGCATCCTGCCGGCCCCCGGCGACCTCGACACCGAGGGGCTCGACATCTCCCAGGACGACCTCGACCTGCTGCTGTCCGTCGACCGCGAGGTCTGGAAAGAGGAAGCCGCCCTCATCCCCGCCCACCTCGAAACCTTCGGCACCCACACCCCGCGGGAGCTGTGGGACGAGTACGAGTCCCTGGTGGCGCGCCTGGGCTGACGTGGGGGGCGCGGATCGCCCGCGCCCCTTCGCGGTGACCTCCCGCGACCCTTCGCCGTACCTCTTCCGGGCCCGTACCCCTCCCGGACGCCGTACCTCTTACGGCACCTGGCTGTAGCCGCCCAGGAAGTCGCCGATGCGGGTGACCGCGTCCGTCAGGTCCTCCTTGGCGGGGAGGGTGACGAGGCGGAAGTGGTCGGGGTCGGGCCAGTTGAAGCCGGTGCCCTGGACGACGAGGATGCGCTCGGCCCGCAGGAGGTCGAGGACCATCTGCTGGTCGTCCTTGATCTTGTGCACCTTGGGGTCGAGGCGCGGGAAGGCGTAGAGGGCGCCCTTGGGCTTCACGCAGGTGACGCCGGGGATGGCGGTCAGGGCCGCGTACGCCGCGTCGCGCTGCTCGGTCAGCCGGCCGCCGGGCAGGACGAGGTCCTTGATGGACTGGCGCCCGCCGAGGGCGGTGGCGATGGCGTGCTGCGCGGGCACATTCGCGCACAGCCGCATGTTCGCCAGGATCGTCAGACCCTCGATGTAGCTGGTCGCGTGGTCCTTGGGGCCGCAGACCGCGAGCCAGCCGCTGCGGAAGCCCGCCACCCGGTACGCCTTCGACAGACCGTTGAAAGTCAGGGTCATCAGGTCGGGGGCGATGGCGGCGAAGGGGGTGTGCGTCGCGTCGTCGTACAGGATCTTGTCGTAGATCTCGTCGGCGCAGACGATCAGCCGGTGCCTGCGGGCGATCTCGGCGATGCCGCGCAGCATCTCGTCGTCGTACACGGCGCCGGTCGGGTTGTTCGGGTTGATGATCACGATCGCCTTGGTGCGGTCGGTGATCTTCCGCTCGATGTCGGCGAGGTCCGGCTGCCATTCCGCCTGCTCGTCGCAGCGGTAGTGCACGGCCGTGCCGCCGGACAGCGAGACCGACGCCGTCCACAGCGGGTAGTCCGGCGCGGGCACCAGCACCTCGTCACCGTCGTCGAGCAGCGCCTGCATCGACATCTGGATCAGCTCCGACACCCCGTTGCCGAGGTAGACGTCCTCGACGTCCAGGTCGATGCCCTTGGTCTGGTAGTGCTGCATCACCGCGCGGCGCGCCGGGAGGATGCCCTTGGAGTTCACATACCCGTGCGCCGTCCCCAGCGACCTGAGCATGTCCTCCAGGATCTCCGGCGGGCACTCGAACCCGAACGGCGCCGGATTCCCGGTGTTCAGCTCCAGGATGCGGTGACCCGCCGCCTGAAGCCGCATGGCCTCTTCGAGGACCGGGCCCCGGATGTCGTAGCAGACGTTGGCGAGCTTCGTGGACTGGATCACCTGCATGCCGGTCACCTTACGGCCACGTCACGCGGACCGCTCGGTGTTTTCCGCCACGTACCGGCGGACCCGGGGGCGCGGCTGCCAGACTTGGACGGTGTCCTCCCCAGCGGCCGGACCGCCGCCCATGTCGCCGTACGCGACGCCGTACGCGACGCCGTACGCATCCCCGTACGGGTCCTCGTACCCGCCGGTGACCCCGCCCGCGTTCGCTCTGCTCAACGACGAACCCGTGGCCGACGAGACGCGCGACCTGCTCGGCGCCAACCGGGCGGCGGCGCAGCTCACCGGACTGCTGGTGGCCTCGCGCGACGCGACGCCCTTCACCCTCGCGGTGGACGCCGGATGGGGGATGGGCAAGAGCAGCCTGATGCGGCTGGTCGACGTACGGCTCCAGCGGTTCCCCGACGTGCACACCGTCTGGTACAACGCCTGGACCTCGACCGGCGGCGACGCCCTCGAAGGGCTCATCAAATCGGTGCTCAACCAGGTCGACCCCAGCATCCTGCGGCGCGCCCTGCGCCGGATCAGGGCGGGCGGCGCCCTGATGGGCCTGTTACGGGCGCTGACCGTCGTCGCCGCCGGGCCGCTCGGCGTGGCGGGCATGGTCGACGAGCTGTGGAAGCGCCTGTCGGTCGACGCGGGCGCCCGCAACGGCATGCGGGACGCGCTGCGCGACATGGTCGGCGAGTGGACCGCGACGCGCGGCTCCGCGCCCGGCGGCAAACTCCTCGTCATCTTCATCGACGACCTCGACCGCTGCTCGGAGCAGACCTTCCTCGCCGTCTGCGAGGCCGTGAAGGTCTACCTCGACGTGCCGGGCCTCGCCTTCGTCATCGGCTGCGACCGCGCCGCGATCGGCCCCGGCGGACTGCTGCCGGACCTCTCGCCAGCCGGGGCCGCCTTCGTGGAGAAGATCTTCCAGACCAGCTACCGCATCCCCGCGCCCAGCGGCCGGGAGATCCAGGCGTACGTCCGCTCCTGCGCCGAACTGGCCGGTATCGACCACCTGTTGGACCCGCACCTGGTCGAACTCCTCGCCTACCGCGCCGCCCGCAACCCGCGCCGGGTCAAACGCCTGCTCAACGGGCTGCTGTTGGAGGCGAGCCTCAACCCGGTCTGGGCGGGCATCCGCCCCGAGGCCGTCATCCGCACCCTGCTGCTCCAGTACCTCTATCCCGACTTCCACCGCATGATGACGGCGCCCGCCGGGCCCGGGGACGACGCCGACGTGGTGCGCGAATTCCGCACCTACCGCCGGGTCCGCACCCGCCTGTGGTCCCCGGCGCCGCTCGCCGACCCCGACCGGCCGATGGTCGCCGACTTCCTGCGCGCCCACTCCCTGCCGCCGCTGCACGGGCACGAGGACCACGGCACGGTCCTCGCCGACCTCGAAGCCCAGCTCCCGGTCGGCTTCCCCGACCTGGCGGGCGACCCCGCCTTCGTCTCCCTGGTCGAGGACCTGGTGGCGCTGCCCGAGTCCGAACTGGTGCTGCGACGGCTGCGGCAGGGCACCGAGGACGGCGAGGCGGCGCCGTATCCGCCGCTGGCCGGTCCGTGGGAGAGCGCGCCGCAGCCCGCGGCCGGGCCGGAACCGGCCGGGGACCCGGTGGCGTCACCGGGGCCGAGCGGATCGTCGGTCGACTACGGGGATACGGGGGTCGGCACGCCGCCGTACCCGGGGCCCGTGCAGGGGTACGGGCAGGGGTATGGGCAGGGGCCCGTGCAGGGGTACGGCTACCCGCGCGGTGACGGGTCGCCGTACGACCCGGATCCGCTGGAGCGGCCGCAGTCGGTGAGCCCCGCGCTCGACGACCCGGAACTGGCCGGGTACGGCGCCGACGCACCGGCCTGGCACGCGCCGCAACAGGGTTCCGGCTACCCGGCCGGGACGCCGGAGCGTACGTTCGCGCTCGCGGTGGCGGCGGGCTTCGCGCGGGGCAGAGGCCGTGCCATCGCCCAGTTGCTGACGGTGAGCTCCGCCGTGCTCCCCGCCGACACGGAAGCCGAACTCGTCCAGATCTTCGCCGAACACCGCCCCGCCCTGCTGCTCTGCCACGCGGGCTTCGCGGACGAGCCCGCCAAGGGCTTCGCGCTGGTACGCGGTGTGAGGTCACGCGGCTACGCGGGTCCGGTGATCTTCTACTCCGGGCGGATCACGCCCAACGACCGGGCCGCCGCCGGGGCGTTGGAGGCGGTCATCACCGACGACCTGACCGCCGTACCGGCGATCGCCGAGACCCTCGCCCCAGGGACTCTCGCCCCAGGGGGCCTCATCCCCGGGCCGTTCGCCGACCAGCCGTTCGCCGCGCCTCGGTCCGCCGCACCGAGCGTCCCGCCAGCACGTCCGTCCGACGGGCGTCCTCGATGACGAACCGGCCGTCGATCAGGACGTACGGGATACCGGTGGGCAGGGCGCGGGGGCGGTCGTACGTGGAACCGGCCGCGACGGTGGCCGGGTCGAACAGGACCAGGTCGGCGCGGTAGCCCTCGCGGACCAGGCCGCGATCGGGCAGCCGCAGCCGGGCGGCGGGCCTGCCGGTCAGATGGGCCACGCACTCCTCAAGGGGCAGCACCCCCAACTCCCTGACGTAGCGCCCCAGATACTCGGGGAAGGTGCCGTACGCGCGCGGGTGCGGCTTGTCGCCGCGCAGGATGCCGTCGGAGCCGCCGGTGTGCACGCGGTGCCGCATGATGGCCCGGACGTTCTCCTCGTGGCCGACGTGCTGGAGGATCGTGGTGGCGAGCCGGTCCTCCAGCAGGAGCCGCCGGGCGGTCGCGAAGTCCGCGATCCTGCGCCCGACATGGGCGGCCAGCGAGCGCTCGCGCACCCCGGCGACCTCGATCACCGACCAGTCGACGGGGACGCCGTGGCTGCCGTCCGCGCCGTCCACCTCCATCACCCGGCGGATGCGCGCCGCCGTCGCGTCGTCGCGCAGCCGGGCCAGCGTCGCCTCGGGGCCGCCCTCGGTGGCCCAACTGGGCAGCATCGCCACGAGGGTTGTGGAGCCGGGGAGGTAGGGGTAGCTGTCCAGCGAGATGTCCGCGCCTGCGGCCAGGGCCGCGTCCAGCAGCGCCAGCAGTTCGGGGGCGCGGCCCTCGTTCTCCGGGAAGTTCATCGTGGCGTGCGCCAAGTGCAGGGCGCAGCCCGCCTGTTCGGTGAGCGCCACCATCTCCTCGTACGCCCGCAGCGCGCCCGCCCCGTACGACCTGTGGTGCGGGCAGTAGTAGCCGTCGTACGCCGCCACCACCCGGCACAGCTCGGTCAGTTCCGCGTCCGACGCGTACATCCCCGGTGTGTACGTCAGCCCCGACGACAGGCCCACCGCGCCCTGGCCCAGGCCATCGGCGACCAACTCCTTCATCCGTGCCAGCTCCGCCGCCGTGGCCGGGCGGTCCTCCCAGCCCAGCGCCAGCATCCGCACGGTGCCCTGCGGCACCAGATACGCGGCGTTGACCGCGATGCCCCGGTCCAGCCGGTCCAGGTACTCGCCGACGCTCCGCCAGTCGAACTCCACGTCCGAGCCGTCGCCGTTCCACCCCGCGATCTGGGCCCGCACCTGCGCCAACGTCCGGTCGTCGACCGGCGCGTACGACAGGCCGTCCTGGCCGAGGACTTCCAGCGTCACGCCCTGTGCCGCCTTCGCCTCGTGCGACGGGTCCCGCAGCAGCGCCAGGTCGCTGTGCGCGTGCATGTCGATGAACCCCGGCGCCAGCGCCAGACCCTCCGCGTCCACCACCCGTCTCGCCGTGAGCCGCCGCCCCCCGTCCTTCCGTCGGATCTCCCCGACCCGGCCCCCCGCCAGCCCCACGTCCGCCACATACGACGCCGCCCCCGTTCCGTCGATGACGCGAGCGTCGCGGAACACGAGATCCATGGCGGGGCCTTTCATGTCGTCACGGTTGCCACTCATCACCGCCGGGCCTGGTCCTCAATCGCCGGACGGGCTGGTCGGCTGGCGGGGGTTGCGTCGTCGGTCGCGGGTCGGGCTGTGTGTTGCTTCGCGCTGGTCGGCTGGCGGTGGGCTTCGTCCTCGGTCGCCGGACGGGCTGGTCCGGCGCTTCTGGCGCGCCCGCCCAACCGGCCGCCCGTGCCCAGGGTTTGGACCCGGCGGTCGTCCCGTCCGGACCCGAGCCGCCTTCCCGCCCATCCCGGCGGCCTCCGCCGAGCCCGTCCGGTGGGGGGCGAAGCCTGCGCCCGCGCCGCGCCACCCGCGCCAGACGGTCCGGGCCGTCCGGGCCCAGCTTCCGGCGCGGGCCGCGGCACACCCCTTTCAGCCCGTCCGGCGATTGAGGACATGGGGGGCGGGTGGGTTAGAAGAAGGTGCGGATGTAGGCGGGGACGGTGGCGTCGGGGGCGGTGACCGGGATGAGGGGCCACTTGTCGAAGGTGGTGCAGGGGTGGGAGAGGCCGAGGGCGACCCAGTCGCCGACGGCGAGGGGGTCGGAGGCGGGCACGGCCAGCCAGGTGTGCTGGTCGGACAGGGCGGTGACGGTGAGCCCGTCCGGCGCCGGACGCGGACCGGCGTCGGCGCCGCGAACCGTCTGGACGGACGGCAGCCCGAGATCGTACGGCGCGTCGCGCTTCCCGGCGTTGAGGAACGCCTGGGTGGGGGAGGGCCGGGAGACGACCTGGGCCCAGAGCCGGAAGGCCGGTTCGAGGGCGCCCTCGTCCGGGACCCGGTTGAACGGCGTGCGCCGCCGGTAGTGGTCGTCGTCGTGCGTGACGTACGCCCCGGAGCGCAGCAGCTTCAGGACCGGCCGGGACATCGCGGGCACGTCCGCGAAGACCTCCGCGACGAGGTCGAACCAGGCGGAGCCCCCGGCGCTGACCACGATCTGCTCGGCGTCCCCGAAGAGCCCGTCGGCGTCAAGGGCGGCGGCGAGCGCGACC
This sequence comes from Streptomyces sp. NPDC088197, assembly GCF_044741185.1. Taxonomy (NCBI): domain Bacteria; kingdom Bacillati; phylum Actinomycetota; class Actinomycetes; order Kitasatosporales; family Streptomycetaceae; genus Streptomyces; species Streptomyces sp. NPDC088197. The sequence continues at coordinate 808,633 of NZ_JBIUSD010000002.1, read as the reverse complement.
AGCCGCCGCAGCCAGGCACGTACCCGCCCGGGGTCGGCGTCCGGCACCTCGCCCTCGTACCCGGCGACGCCGGTCAGCCGCAGCGTGCCGGTCGCGGCGACGGCCGCCGCGACGGCCGCGCACTCGTCCTCGGTCCTGACACCGGTCCTGGCGCCCTCGCCGCCCGCGAGCTCGACCACGACGTCCAGCCGCCGCCGCGTCCCGGCGTCCCGCAGCGCCGCGTCCATCAGCTCGACACCGCGCACGGAGTCGACGTACGTGACGACGGTGAGGCCGGGGTCGGCGTCGAGCTGACCGCCGATCCAGCGCAGCGCCACCGGGTCGACGACCTCGTTGGCGATGAAGATCCGCGGCACCCCGAACGCCCGGCACACGCGCGCCTGGTGGGGTACGGCGACGGTGATCCCCCAGGCGCCGCGCGCGAGTTGGTCGGCGAAGAGCTGCGGGGCCATGGACGTCTTGCCGTGCGGGGCGAAGGACAGGCCGTGTTGGGCGGTGTACCGCTCCAGCAGGTCGAGGTTGTGCGCGAGGGCGGCCTGGGACAGGACGAGGACGGGCGTGGTGAAGCCGCCGTCGAAGAGGCCGCGGCGCTGGTCGGCCAGCTCGCCGACGGTCAGCCCCTCGGCGTCCGGCGGCAGCCCCTTGAAACGGTGGTCGACCCGCTCCTCGCGCAGCCCGGCCGCCAGCGCCGCCACCCGCTCGGCACCGGCACCGGCTCCGGCACCGGCTCCCGTGCCGACCCCGGCCCCGGCCCCGCCCCCGTGTCCGCCCACGTCCGCCGTCATCGAACCTCCCGAGTTGCAACATATGCAACGGCCGTTGCATACAGTGATGCAAGCTGTCTAACATCCCCGCGAGTGCCTGGTCAACGGTGCTCCTGCCCACCAGGCCACCGCCGCTCCCGCCGCGGCCCGCAGAAGTGAGTGACCGCCGTGACCGTACCGACGAGCCCGAGCGCCGCCCCCGGCGCCGCCGACTTCGACGTCGTCTGCCTCGGCGAGTCCATGGTCACCTTCGTCCCCTCCCGCCCCGGCCGCCTCGCCGACGTGCCCGCCTTCCACCGCGCGATCGGCGGCGCCGAGTCCAATGTGGCCTGCACCCTGGCCCGCACCGGCCACCGCGCCCGCTGGATCAGCCGCGTCGGCGCCGACGGCTTCGGCGACCACCTCGTGGAGACCATCGCCGCGGCCGGGGTCGACGTCAGCGCCGTACAGCGCGACCCGCACCGCCCCACCGGCGTGTACTTCCGTACGGCGGGCGAGCGCGCCGTCGGTACGGACGCCCCCGCCGACCGGGCCGAGGTCGTCTACTACCGGGCCGGTTCCGCCGCCTCCGCGCTCGCCCCCGACCTCGTCGCCCGCGCCGACGCGTGGAGCGGCCGGGTGCTGCACCTCACCGGCATCACCGCCGCGCTCTCCGCGACCTGCGCGGAGCTGATGCGCGGCCTCACCCGCCGCGCGCCGGGACGCCCGCTGGTCTCCTTCGACGTCAACCACCGCCCGGCGCTGTGGCGCGACGCCGACCCCCGGCGCACGCTCGACCTCGCCCGCGGCTGCGACCTCGTCTTCGTCGGCGAGGACGAGGCGCAGGCCGCCTGGGGGCTGCCGGACGCGGCCGCGGTACGGGCCGCGCTGCCCGAGCCGCGGACGCTGGTGGTCAAGCAGGGCGAGGAGGGCGCGACCGTCTTCGACGGCGACGAACGCCGTCACGTCCCCGCCCTCGCGGTCGACGTCGTCGCGCACGTCGGCGCGGGCGACGCCTTCGCCGCCGGGTACCTGTCGGCGGCCCTGCGCGGCCTGCCCGTACGCGACCGCGTCAGGCACGGCCATGTGCTGGCCGCCGCCGCGCTGACCGAGCCGGGCGACCTCGGCACGCCGCCCGGCCGCGCCCGCGCCGACGCGCTGGTCGCCCTGGACGACGCGGCATGGGGGAGACTGCGGCTGGGCGCCGGGTGGACGGCGTCCGGAGATCGTGCGCCCACGACGACGGAGGAGGGACCGCGGTGAGCCAGACGGTCGACCGCGCGCTGAGCATCCTGCCGCTGCTGGCCGAGGGCCCGGCGGGGCTCGAACAGGTCGCCACCCGGCTCGACGTCCACAAGTCCACCGCGCTGCGGCTGCTGCGGACCCTGCACGAACACGGCCTGGTCTACCGGCAGCAGGACCAGCGCTACCGGCTCGGCGCCCGCCTGTTCGCCCTCGCCCAGCAGGCCATCGAGACCCTCGACATCCGCGGCATCGCCCACCCCCACCTCGCCGCGCTCAACGAACGCACCGGCCACACCGTGCACCTCGCGGTGTACGAGCAGGGCGAGGTCGTCTACATCGACAAGGTCGAGAGCCGCTATCCGGTACGGATGTACTCCCGGATCGGCCGCCCGGTCGCCATCACGGTCGCGGCCGTCGCCAAACTGCTCCTGGCCGACCTGCCCGAGCCCGAACGGCGCTCGGTGGCCGAGCAGTTGGAGTACCCCCGCTACACCGCGAAGTCCACGCCCGACGCCGCCGCGTTCCTGGCCGAACTGGCCCGCGTCCGCGAACAGGGCTGGGCCACCGACCTCGGCGGCCACGAGGAGTCCATCAACTGCGTGGGCGCGCCCCTGCGCGGTCCCGACGGCCGGGTCTGCGCCGCCATGTCGCTCTCGGCCCCCAATGTCGTCGTCCCCGCCGACGAACTGCTGCGCCTGCGCCCGCTGTTGCTGCGGACGGCCGAGGCCGTCAGCCGCGACCTGTCGGGAAGCGCGCCCGCGCCCGCATCCGCATCTGTACCCGTATCCGCATCCGCATCCGCGTCTGTACCCGCACCAGATTCAGTGAAGGACAACTCCGCATGAGCAACGGCCAGAAGACCGCGATCGTCCCGGCCACCCACACGGCGCCGCCCGCCAAGTTCTCGCACGGCGTCCGCAAGGGGAATCTCCTCCAGGTCGCCGGCCAGGTCGGCTTCCTCCCGGCCGTCGAGGGCCAGCCCCCGACGCCCGCGGGCCCCGGCCTGCGCGAGCAGACCCTCCAGACCCTCGCCAACGTCCAGGCCGTCCTCGAAGCGGGCGGTGCCACCTGGGAAGACGTCATCATGATCCGCGTCTACCTCACGGACACGGACCACTTCGCCGAACTCAACGCCATCTACAACGAGTTCTTCGCCTCCCTCGTCGAGCCCCCCGCCGCCCGCACCACCATCTACGTCGGCCTCCCCGCCGGCCTGCTGATCGAAATCGACGCCCTGGCCGTCCTGGGGTGACGGCTCCTCCCGCGCGGGAGGAGAGCTTTCGGGGCGCGGGGAACGCGTCGGGGGCGCCCCCTGTCCCGCGGGTGCGGGACAGGGGGCGCCCCCTTGGAGCGGACTCCGTGTTACGGCATGCCGTGCACGTGGGCCCCGACGCTGTTGGACCAGGCGTTACCCGCCGAGGCGTCCCAGTTGGTGGACCAGGTCATGGCCCCGCGGATGGTGGGCCAGGTGGTGGACGGGTGGAAGGTCCCGCACCCGGTGCCCTTGGCGAGGCAGTCGAGCGCGTTGTTGACGACGGTCGGGCTGACGTAACCGGAGCCCGCGGCGCTGGTGGACGCCGGGGTGCCGATGCCGACCTGGGACGGGGAGAGCCCGGCCTGGATGGCGGTGCAGGCCAGGGTCGTGATGAAGTCCACCGTGCCCTGGCTGTAGACGCCGCCGTCGCAGCCGTTCATCGAACCGCTGTTGTAGTACTGGGTGTTGACGACGGTCAGGATGTCCTTGATCTTCAGCGCCGTGGCCAGGTAGTCACTGCCCGCCGAGAGCATGTCGATGGTCTGCGGCGCCATCGTGATGATGAGCGACGAGCCCGCCTTGGCGCTCAGCGCGCGCAGCGCCTGCGGCATGTAGGTGGTGTCGATGCCGTTCTCGAGGTCGATGTCGACGCCGTTGAAGCCGTACGTCTGCATCAGCGTGTAGACGCTGTTAGCGAAGTTGGTGGCCGAGGCGGAGTCACGGACCGAGATGGTGCCGTTCTGACCGCCGACGGAGATGATCACCTTCTTGCCCGCGGCCTGCTTGGCGGCGATGTCGGCCTTGAACTGCGCGGTGCTGTAGTTCAGCGCCGGGTCGAGGGTGAACGAGACCGCGCCGGGCGTGGTCGTCGCGTCCGCGAAGGCGACGGCGATGATGTCGTACTGGCTCTGCACCTGCGCGATGGTCTGCACGGTGGCGCCGTTGTTGAAGTTCTGCCAGTAGCCGGTGACCGCGTGCTTGGGGATGCTGCTGGTGGGCGGGCTGGTCGGCGGCGTGGTGGGAGGCGTCGTGGGCGGGGTGGTGGGAGGTGTCGTGGGGGGAGTGGTGGGAGGCGTCGTGGGAGGCGTCGTCGGCGGGGTGGTCGGCGGGGTCGTGCCCGTACCGCCGGGGCCCGACAGCGAGATGTCGTCCGCGAAGTACGCGGGCTGCGCGTACCAGCCGTGGGTGTAGATCGTCACGGACTTGGTGTTCGCGCCGGTGGTGAAGCTGACGCTGAGCTGCTGGTACGAGGAGGCCGACGGCGTCCAGGTGGACGGGTCGGTGCCGCCGGTGCCGGTCGCGCCCAGGTAGACGTACGAGCCCTGCACCCAACCGCTGAGCGTGTACTGGGAGTTGGGCTGCACGCTGACGACCTGGGAACACTGGCCGGTGTCGCTGCTGGTCGGGGTGGCCTTGAGGGCGGCGGAGCCGGAGTGCACCGGGCTGGAGACGGTGCTGCCGCTGCCCGCGGTGCAGGTCCAGCCGGAAAGGCCGCTCTCGAAGCCGGGGTTGGCGGCGAGGTTGGTGGTCGCGGCGCTGGCGCTGCCCATGTCGACGAGCGCGACACCGGTGCCGATCACCGCGGCGGCGCTCAGCCCCGCGATGCCTCGGCGGAAGAACGTCGAGCGGACGAGCTTTGATCTGTGCTGGGCATGGCTCGCTTGATTCGCGTGCGATGCACGTTCCACGACTGCCTCCTGGGGGCAAGGAGTTGGGGGGTAGTGGGAGTGCGGTGGCGCATGACATGACGTACGGACGTGAACGGGTGACCTGAAGTGCCGACGTGCGGAGCAATGTGAAGCGCATGCAGAAAACAGATGACAGGGAGAAAGTTGGTCCAGACCAATTCGGTTGTCAAGACCTCCGCCGGACACCTGTCGTTCACCACTTCCGATCCGCAACTTTCCGCACCCAAGCCGCTACACATCGATAAGCTGACGACCGCGAATCGCCAGGTACCGGCCACCACCGGGCGCAGGAGGGGAGGTTCCGCATGCCGAGCGTCATCACCGTCACCTCTGACGATCTCTCGCTCTCGCTGGAAGAGCAGTTGACGCGCACCACGACCGCGCTCGACACGTACGGGCACCTCATCGCCCTGGCACCGGCCGAACCGGCCGACCCCGCCAGGCGCCGGATGCACACCGTGCGGTCCGCCCTCGAAGCCGACCGGATAGCGATCGTCCCCAGCCCGCTGCCCCCGCTGGCCATCGCCCTGCTCGCCGAGCAACTGCGCCAGCTCTCCGGCACCGACCTCGGCCCCGGCGTCCTCGCGGGCGCCGCCCGGCTGCTCACGTACTACCTGCACTCCGGCGCGCTGCTCGGCTCCGTCGCCAAGCTCGACCGCGTCCCGGTCGGCGTCGGCGCCCACGTCAAGTCCCTCGTGCCGGGACGGCACTTCGCCGTCGTCGCGCACCCCGAGCCGTACCTGGCCGAGGCCGAACCGGGCACCGTACCGCCGGGACCCGGCTACCAGACACAGCTCGCCGTCGCGGGCAAGGGCGTCGACCCCGCCTGGGTCACCGGACCGCTCGCCAGCGGCTGGCGCGCCCAGCACCTGCGCGAAGTGCCGCTGCCGACCGACTCCCCACGCTGGTGGGGCACGTCCCGGCTGGTCGAATTCACCGCCTACATCGCCGATGTGGGCATGCTCTACCAACTCGTCACCTCGGTACGGCGCGACACCTGCACCTGGTGCGGGCTCGAAGTCATCGGTGACCAGTGCTTGTTCTGCGCCACACGGCTGGGGGATCGTACGGCTCCGGCGAAGCACGCCGCCGCCCGGCCGGGGCGCGAGGTCGAGACACCGCGCCGCCCCCAACTCGAACCCCACAAGCGATAGGTCCGCCCGCACATGAACTCACGTCAGCGTCGTGGTGTCGTCCTCCTCGTGATCTCCGTGATCTGCGCGGTGGCCGCCTTCGCGGGAGTGCTCGCCGTCGTCAGCGACGCGCGGTCACAGGTCGGACCGAAGGTCACCGCGTACGAACTCAGCGCCGACGTACCGGCGTACCAGGCGCTGACCGCGTCCCAGGTGCACCGGATCCGGATACCGAAGCGCTGGCTGCCGGACACCGCCGTACGCGATCTCGGCCAGCTCCAGGGCAAGATCGCCGCCGTGCCGCTGCGCAAGGGCTCGCTGCTCCAGTCCGACATGGTCGCCGCCCGGCCCGAACTCCAGGCCGGACAGATGGAGATCGCCATCATGATCGACGCCGAGACCGGCGTGGCGGGCAAGATCACCCCCGGCGCCCGGGTCAACATCTTCGCCACCTTCCAGGGCCGCAAGGACACCGACCCCGACGTCTCGAAGATCATCGTGTCCGGCGCGCAGGTCATCGACGTCGGCGAGATCAAGGCCTTCGACAAGAGCGAGAACGCCCAGCGGCTGTCCACCGAAGGCGTGCCGATCACCTTCGCGCTCAACGCCGGGGACGCCCAACGCGTCGCCTACGCCGAGTCGTTCGCGGAACACGTACGCCTCGCGCTCGTCGCCCCAGGTGACAGCTCCGCACCCTCGCAGACCGACCGCACGTACACCCTGAGCGGCGACGGCGGCACCGGAGGCAAGCCGTGACCGTACGCATCCTCGCCGGAACCGCCGACCCCGACGCCGCGCGCGCCCTGCTCGGCCTGCTCGGCCAACTGCCCGGCGCGGAACCGGCACCCGCGCTCGGCGACTCCACGACGCTGCTCGAAACCCTCACGCGCGCCGCCGAGGCCGGGATCGACGAACTGCCCGAGGTCGTCATCGTGCAGGAGGGCATCGGACCGATGCCCGCGCTCGACCTCATCCGCGACGTCGCCCTGCGCTTCCCCGCCATCGGCGTCGTCCTGCTCACCGCCGACCCCAGCCCCGCCGTGCTCGCCGCCGCCATGGACTCCGGCGCCCGAGGCGTCGTCGGATTCCCGCTCTCCTACGACGAGTTGGGTGCCCGCGTCGAAGCCGCCGCCACCTGGTCGGCCGGCGTCCGCAGACACCTCGGCCCGCAGCGCGCCCTGCCCGCCGTCGCGGGCGGCACCCTCATCGCCGTCGCCGGGGCCAAGGGCGGCGTCGGGACCACCGTCACCGCCGTCCAACTCGCCCTCGCCGCGCACGCGTCGGGCCGCTCCACCGCCCTGGTCGACCTCGACCTCCAGGGCGGCGACATCGCGTCCTACCTCGACGTCCAGTTCCGCCGCTCCATCGCCGACCTCGCCGACATCGCGGACGTCTCCTCCCGGGTCCTGCACGACGCCATGTACGTCCACGAGTCCGGCCCCGCCCTGCTGCTCGCCCCCGCCGACGGCGAACGCGGCGAGGACGTCACCGACCGCTCGGCCCGCCTCGTCCTCGCCGCGCTCCGGCAGCGCTACGAAGTCGTCGTCGTGGACTGCGGCACCCAGATGACCAGCGCCAACGCCGTCGCCGTCGAGGTCGCCGACGCCGCCGTCCTCGTGCTCACGCCCGACGTCATCGCCGTGCGCGCAGCCAAGCGCATGGTCCGCATGTGGGACCGGCTCCAGATCCGCAAGCCCCAGGACACCACCGCCGTCGTCAACCGCCACACCCGCGGCACCGAGATCCAGCCGTCGCTGATCGGCCGCATCACCGGCACCCGCATGGCGACCTCCGTCATCCCCGCCGGATTCCGCGAACTCCAGGCCGTCATCGACGCCGGCCGCCTCCAGGACCTCGACGCCCGCTCCACCGTCAAGGCCGGAATCTGGGCACTGGCAGGGGAGTTGGGTTTGGTCAGCGGCGCGACGCTGCCCGCCGCACGCGGGAAGAAGCAGCGCCGCGAGCGGTCCGAACGCGGCGACCGGGGCCAGGTCACCCTCGAAACCCTCGGCATGACGCCGATCATCCTCATCACCCTGCTGCTCATCTGGCAGGCGGTGCTGGCCGGTTACACCTTCACGCTCGCGGGCAACGCCGCCGATCAGGCGGCCCGGGCCGCGGCGGTGGGTTCCGACGCCTCCGCCGCCGCGAGCAGCGACCTTCCCAGCGCGTGGGGGCCAGGCGACACCTCGGTCAGCCGCGCGGACGGCACCGTCTCGGCGACCGTCACCCTCAAAATGCCCCTCCTCATCCCCGGCATCGGCGACTTCGTCCCCATCTCGGGCCACGCGAAGACGCTGGACGAAACGGCCAAGCGATGAAGCGCTCCCGCCGCCGGGCTCCCGCAGCCCGTACCTCCGCCGTGCGCGCGGTTCCCCGCGCCCCTTCGGGGCCCTCCCGGCGCGGGTTCGGGGGCGGCGCCCCCGAGAGGCACCGCGGGCCCGCCCGGGACCGGGGAGTGGCATCGCTCGAATACCTCGGAATGCTCCCGTTCCTGCTCCTGATCGCCCTCGCGGGCATCCAACTCGGCCTCGTCGCGTACTGCGGCGAACAGGCCGGCACGGCGGCCCGTACGGCGGCCAGGACCGCCGCGCAGGCGGGCCCGAACGGGGGAGAGGCGGCCGGCCAGCAGGCCGGCCAGGCGGCGGTGAGCGACTGGCTGACCGCGACGATCCGGTTCACGACGTCCGACACGACGACCGTGACCGCGCAGGCCACGGTGAAGGTCCCGTCCGTCCTGCCGGGCGTCAGTTTCTTCGACCCCGTGAAGCGCTCCGCCACCATGCCGAAGGAGGACACGACACGATGAGCCTCCGTGCCCGCCTCGCCGTCGAAGAGGCGACCCCGCAGACGCAGGAAGGCCACATGGTGGCCGTCTACCGCGCGAAACTGCTCCAGGAGATCGACCTCGCGGAGATGTCGGCGCTCGCGCCGGGCGAGCGCAGGGCCCGGCTGGAACGGGTGCTCGGCCACATCATCAGCCGCGAGGGCCCGGTGCTGTCCACGGCGGAACGCGCCGCGCTGATCCGCCGCGTGGTGGACGAGGCGCTCGGCCTCGGCATCCTGGAACCGCTGCTCGAAGACCCCACCGTCACCGAGATCATGGTCAACGGCCCCGACAAGATCTACGTCGAGCGCGGCGGCCGGGTCGAGGCGGTCGCCGCCCGCTTCTCGTCGGCGGAACAGCTCCTCCAGACCATCGAGCGGATCGTCTCCACGGTCAACCGCCGTGTGGACGAGTCGAATCCGATGGTCGACGCCCGGCTGCCGTCGGGCGAGCGCGTCAACGTCATCATCCCGCCGCTGTCGCTGACCGGGCCCACGCTCACCATCCGCCGCTTCCCGCGCGCGTACACGCTCCAGGAGCTGATCGCTCTCGGGACGCTGGACGAGCACATGCTGTTGCTGCTCTCGTCGTTCGTGCGCGCGAAGTGCAACATCATCGTCAGCGGCGGTACGGGCTCGGGCAAGACCACGCTGCTCAACGCGTTGTCCGGGCTGATCCCCGACGGCGAGCGGATCATCACGGTCGAGGACGCGGCCGAACTCCAGCTCCAGCAGGAGCATGTGATCCGGCTGGAGTCGCGCCCGCCCAACGTCGAGGGCGAGGGCCGGATCACGATTCGCGACCTCGTACGCAACTCCCTGCGGATGCGCCCCGACCGGATCATCGTCGGTGAGGTCCGCGGCGGCGAGACCCTCGACATGCTCCAGGCGATGTCCACAGGACACGACGGCTCACTGGCCACCGTGCACGCCAACTCCGCCGAGGACGCGGTGCTCAGGCTCCAGACGCTCGCGTCGATGAGCGAGGTCAAGATCCCCTTCGAGGCGCTGCGCGACCAGATCAACAGCGCCGTGGACGTCCTCGTCCAGCTCAACCGCCACATCGACGGCACCCGCAGGATCGGCGAGATCGCCGTCCTGTCCTCCCGCGGCCGTGACGTCTTCCGCCTCACCTCCGCGACCCGCTTCCGCGCGGAACCACTCGGCGTCGACCGCATCGTCCGCGGCTGGTACGAACACCGGCCCGTCCCGCGCGAGATCGCCGAGCGGCTCTACCTGTCCGGGGAACACGTACCCGCCGCCTTCGGCATCGGCGCGAGCGAACTCGAACTCGACAGCAGGGAGGCGAAGTGACCGCCGTTCCGCAAGAGTTGACGGCGGTCGCGGCCCCGCCCGGCAGCGGTCACCCACACCTGGCAGCGAGCCCCGGATTCGCCTCGGGACCGTACCCGCTGCTCGTCCTCGGCGTCAGCGTGCTCGCCCTCGCACTGGCCGTGTGGGGCGGCCACGCCTGGCGCGGCGGCAGGGCCGACCGGGCCGCGCTCGTCGACCGGCTCGCCGGCGACTTCGGCGGCGGCCCCCGCGAATCGGCCTTCGCCGGACTCGACCGCCGCGTACGCCGCTACGCCTGGGGCCAGCGCCTCGCGGCCCGACTGGCCGCCACCGGGGCCAACTTGACGCCAGGTCAGTTCACCGCTGCCGCGGTCGGCGTCGTCCTCGTCGCATGGGTGCTCGCCGCGGCGGTCCTCGCCCCCTTCTTCGGGCCGATAGCCGCACTCATCGCGGGCTGGTCCGCGTACAGCTTCCTGGAGTGGCGCCGCCGCGTCCGTACCGAGCGCTTCATCGCCCAACTCCCCGAACTCGCACGCGTCCTGGCCAACGCCACCCAGGCCGGGCTCGCCCTGCGCACCGCCGTCTCCATGGCGGCGGAGGAGCTGGACGCGCCCGCGGGCGAGGAGCTGAAGCAGGTCGCGGACGCGATGGCGGTGGGCCACTCCATCGAGGACGCGCTGGCCGAGCTGCAACAGCGGCTGCCCAGCCGCGAGTTGGTCGTGCTGGTCTCCACGCTGGTGCTCTCCAGCCGCGCGGGCGGCTCCGTCGTCGAGTCGCTGCGCAACCTCACGGTCACCCTGGAGGAGCGCAAGGAGACCCGGCGCGAGATCCGCACCCAGATGTCCCAGGTCACCGTCACCGCCTACGCGGTCCCGGTCATCGGCATCGGCTCCCTGCTGCTCCTCAACCAGATCATGCCGGGCTCGCTCAGCGCCATGACCGGCTCCACCGTCGGCCGGATCTGCGTCCTGGTCGCGCTGGGCCTGTACGTGGTCGGCTTCGCGCTGATCCGCCGGATGTCGAGGATCGACGTATGACCGCGACCGTGCACACCTCACGCGGCAACCGGCCGGTGACCGGAGGGAATTCCCGATGCTCCTGATCGGCCTCGTCCTGGCGGCGGTCGTCGCCGCGGGCGTCGTCGGCGTCGTCCACGCCGTCGCACTCCTGCGCGCCGACGTGAAGCTCCCCGACGACCTGGCCCTCGCGCTGGAAGTCGGAAGGACCCGGACGACCCGTACCGGCAACGCCATCGACCGGATCGGCATCCGCTGGGCGCCGATGGTGATGCGGATGATGGGCCCGGCCCGGATCGCCAAAATGCGCGCCCGGATCGACCACGCGGGCCACCCGCACGGCCTCACCGTCGAGCGCTACGCCGCCCGCCGCGCCGTCTACGGCGGCCTCGGCGGCTTCGCGGCCCTGCTGCTGCTCGTCCAAGGGCACTGGATCCTGGCCCTGTTGCTCGCCGCGTACGCCTGGTGGTGGGCCGACCTCGGCATCTGGCTGGCCGTCCGCCGCCGCCGCGACGACATCGAACGCACCCTCCCCGACTTCCTCGACGTCCTCGCCGTCGTCGTCAGCGCTGGCCTCGGCTTCCGCCAGGCCCTGGAGCGTGTCAACGCCGTGTACCAGGGCCCCTGGTCGGACGAGATCCGGGTCGCCCTGCGTCAGATGGACGTCGGCGTCAGCCGCCGCGACGCCTTCGACCAGCTCCGCAGGCGCAACCGCAGCGACCAGGTCGGCCAGTTCGTCACCGCCCTCCAGCAGGGCGAGGAACTGGGCGCCCCGATCGCCCGCACCCTCCTCCAGATCGCCAACGACATGCGCCGCACCGAGGCCCAGAACGCCCGCCGCCGCGCCGCCCGCATGGTCCCGCGCGCCACCGGCGTCATCACCACCATCCTCGTCCCGGCGACCATGATCCTGCTGATCACCGGCACGATCATGGGCTCCCACATCCAGTTCGGCGACACCTTCGGCAGCGGCGGATGACGGGGCGGGTGACGGTTCGTACGTCGGGTCGGGTGATGGGGCGGGCGCCGGGTCGGGTGTCGGCGCGGACGACCGGGCGGATGACGGTCGTGGCCGCCGGACGCGGCGGGCGCGTGACCGGTGACGATGAGCGGAGATGGCGGCCGATGACCGGAGATGAGCGGTTGATGACCTGGCGATTACCGTGATCCGCTGGCCACACAGTGTGATCAACCGGCATGCTGTAAGCGCCAATTGGCGCAGAACGGGCTGCGGATGTCCGAGGTTCGGGTGTACCTTTGCATTCGCAACCATATTTGCACCTGCAATCAGAACCGATCCGCTGCGGACGGCAACACGACCAGCGAGAGGCGGTGCGCCGTGGACACCTACCCCGACAGGTGGAACGCGGCCGTCGCACGCATCCGTCAGGTGACGAAGAATGGGGCGAACGATGATGAACAGGTGGGTAGTCCGGCGCTACACGGACACCGAGATCTGGCTGCGCGACCGCACGGACAGACTCGCGGCCCGGATCGCCGACCGGTCGGCGGACGGGTCGGCCGACAGGGGTCAGACGTCGTTCGAGTATCTCGGGATCGCGGTGGTGATCGCGGTGATCATCGGAGTGCTGGCGGGGACGACGGACATCGGAAACGCCGTCAAGAACGGGATCACCGGCATGATCGACAAGATCGTCGGTGGAAACGGCAAGTAGGCGTCCTCGGCGACGACCGTGGTCAGACGCTGGGGATCTACATCGTCGCCATGGCCGCGCTGTTCTTCCTCGGCTTCGCGTTCTTCGCTGTGGGTCAGGCCGCTGTCGTCCGCAATTCCGCACAGACAGCGGCGGATTCGGCGGCTCTCGCCGCCGCCCGTGCGGATCGCGACGCGGCTCACGACGCCTTCCTGAGCGCACTGCGGTCCGGTGACCTGGTCCAACTCGGTCTGCTTCTGCAGAATTTGGGTCAGCACGACGCGGAGGCGTGTGCCGCCGCTTCTGCCTACGCCGGAGAGAACAACGCCGCCGTGGACGCCCCGGACGGCTGCGGCCGGGCGTCGGGGCTCCAGGGATACACCGTCTCGGTCACGACGTTGGGCACGGTGGGCACCTCCGTGATCGACGGCACCGAGGCCAAGCACGCCAAGGCCACCGCCACCGCGGTGGTCGAACCGCGCTGCGGACTTGGCGACAAGGACGGCAACGCGATCGGATTCATCTGCAACGGCGACCATGTGACGGTCGATCCGACGGCGGGCGGCTTCGTGCTGGACCTGTCGACCTTCTACACCGTCCACTTGAGCAAGTGACGGCGGCCGAGCGATGAGGGAACGGGGAACGATGCGATACGGGCGCAGGGCGACGATTGCGGTGGCGTTCGCCGCCGGTGCCGCCATCACGCTGGCCGGATGCGGTGGCGGAGGCGGCGGTGGCGACAAGGGCGGTGACAAGCCGTCCACGTCGGCCGGCGCGCCGAAGACAAGCGGCAGCAGCGGAGGCGGCGACGACACGCCTTCCGCGACTCCCACCGAGGTTCTGGCTCAGATCAAGGGCGAGAAGGACATGGTGGTGACCATCAACTCGGCGACCCGGGACTCCGGTGGATTCGTGACCGTGGAGGGTGTCGTCACCAACAACGGCACTTCCGGGTTCACCGCCAACCTGTGGGTGGGGTCGGAGACCGCGCTGTCCCACTCCGGCGCTTCCGTGGCCGGCGCCGTCCTTGTCGACGAGGCGGGCAAGAAGCGCTACTACGTGCTGCGGGACACCGACGGCCGCTGCCTGTGCACGATGGGTCTCGTCAGCATCCAGCCCAAGGAATCCCGCCCCTTCTTCGCGCAGTTCCCCGCCCCGCCGGAAGCCACCACCCAAGTGTCGTTCGAGCTGCCGACGATGCCGCCCGCGAAGATCACGATCTCGGAGGGGTGAGGACGATGAAGCGCAACGCGTCGCCGCCCGGGGCGGCATCCCGCGCCGGAGGTCAGCGGGCCGCCCTGTCCGCGGGTGTGGTGATCGTGCTCGTGCTGGCCGCCGGGACGGTGGCCGGGGGGACCGCGGCCGTGGCCGACACGAATCCGCCGCCCACGGCCGGTGACAGCACGCCGACGGCCCCCGTGCGGATCGACCCGACCTCGCCAGGACTCAGGCTGCCGGAGGGCTCGACGCTGGCGCCGGCGAAGGTGCTGGACATCGTGTCCGTGACGGACGAGTCGTCGACGAAGGCGAGCCAGCCGGAGCAGCGGCAGGAGACGTCGAACTCGACGGTCACCTACGCGCTCCAGTCGGAGGTGCTGTTCAAGAAGGACAGCGCCGTGCTGTCGCCCACGGCGACCTCGCGGATCCAGGCCATCGCGGACGACATCACCGCACGCCATGTGACGTCACCCATCCGGGTGTTCGGGTTCACGGACAATCTCGGCAGCTCCGAGCACGGCATGGTGCTCTCGAAGCAACGCGCCGACGCCGTTTACCAAGTCCTGGCAACGGAAATGGGCAGCGCCGGTGACCCGTCCCACACGTTTCAGGTCCGTGGGTACGGCGAGGACTACCCAATTGCCGACAATTCGTCCGAAACCGGACGGAGTCAGAATCGCCGCGTCGAGATCACTTTCACGCCACCTGCCGCGTAACGTGCTGAGCGGTCGCTCTGACGCGGTACGGTGTAACTCCCCCCCTCGGGCCGGTTCGCTCTCCCCCCCCTGCGAACCGGCCCGTTTTTCTTTTCCCGCACCCGCACCCGCACCCGCGCTCGCGCCCGCACCGCACCTGGCACCGCACGCGCGCGGCCCCCATAGCCCGCCCGCAGGGCCCCCGCGAACGCCCCCCTCAGCCCGTCTCCACCCCCGCCGCCCGCAGCGGCCGGTAGGCCAGCCCCAAGCCGCGGTAGAGCCGCAGCGCCGGGGCGTTGGAGTCGTCGACGATCAGCGCGGCGGTGCCGTGAACGGCCCGCGAGCCGGTCGAGCAGCGACAGGTTCGGCGCCGCCACCGCGACCGCCGCGCCGCGGACGAAGGCCCGGCCCGCGCTCAGGTCCTGCGCCGCCCAGCGGCACAGCGAGTCGTCGGTGGGCAGGTCGCGGAGGCGGCCGATCTCGTGGGTGGAACGGGCGGAAGAGGTCGCGGGCATTCCGCATGCCTATCAAGGAGATGCGGGCCGCCGCATCGTAGATTGCCCGCATGCGGAACAAAACGGCGAAAAGCCGCCGGTATTCGCTCACCGGCGCCGCCCTGACCTGCCTGGTCCTGGCCACCCTCTCCGCCTGCTCGGTCGGCGCCGGAGCCCCGGACGGCTGGCGCTATCTGCGGGCCGACCCGCTGGCGGTCGCGGTCCCCAAGACCTGGCAGGACGTGCGCGGCGGGGCGGTGCTGCGCGGCCCTGACGGCCGTACGGACGCCGAGGTCGCCGTCAGCGCCAATCCGGGCGCCGGCGGTCCCCCCGACAAGGCGACGGCCACCGCCCTCGCCACCGCCCGCAAGGAGTCGCTGGACTTCGACGGCCAGCCCGGCCAGGTCCTCAGCTACGTCCAGGCCGCCCCCGACGGCCGCCCCGCCGCCCGCGTCGAGGTCCGCCTGCACGACTACGAGGGCCACCCGGTCACCGTCCGCGCCTGGACGGCCGACGGCGCGGCCGACCCGATGCTGCTGCGCCGGATCATCAACAGCATTGAATTCGCCACCGACCCGAACCGCTAGGGCCTGTCCGGCCGCTCGCCCACGTCCGCCTCCAGCCGGACCCCCTTGCGCACCCCCCACCGCGCCAGTGCGCCCGCCTCCGCCTCCAGGACGTGCCGGGCCAGCAGCCGGGGGCGGCCGACGCGGCCGGGCGGCATCGTACGCACGGCCAGGACGCGCAGCCGGCGGTCCAGATAGGCGACGTCGATCGGAAACCGCATCCGTACGGTGTGCACGCTGGAGGCCGGGGTCAGCAGCAGGGCGCCCTCGATCCCGTCCAGGCCGAGCAGCCCGCGGGTCCGCGCCCGGTACGACGCGGCGACCCGCAGCGGCACCTCGGCGTCGGGCGTCCGCAGCGTGCCGTCACCGTCTCGCCAACGTCGGCGCATGGCCACTCCCCGGGGTGCTCGATCAGGCGGCAGGTGACGCGGTACGGGCCCCGTTACGGGTCCGCGGCGGCCGTGTACGGTCGGCCCGGTGCATGTCTATCCGATCGTGGCCGCCGCCGTGTGGGGAATCGTCAGCGGCCTGTCGCTGCCGCGCGCCGCCTACCGGTTGGCCGTCCCCTCAGGTGAGCCGTGGGCGGCGCACTGCCCCGAGGGTCACCCGCTGCCCGAGGGCATACGCGGCTGGCTCGGACCGGCGCGCTGCCCGCGCTGCGCCGAGCGCGGCTCCTACGGCTCCTACGGGCCCGCCGTCGTCCTCGCCCTCGCGTGCGCGCTCGCCTGCGCCGGACTGGCCGCCAGGGTGGGCGCCCACCCCGAACTCGTCGTCTGGCTCCTGCTGGTGCCGCTCGGCCTCGTCCTCGGCCGCGTCGACCTCAAGGTCTTCCGGCTCCCGGACGTCCTCACCTTCCCCGCCTTCCTCGGCACCGCCGCGCTGCTCGGTCTCGCCGCCCTGCTCCCCGATCACCGGGGCTCCTGGCCGCGCGCCCTGTTCGGCGCCCTCGCCGTCGGCTTCGTCTACCTGCTCCTCTTCCTCATCAACCCCGCCGGCATGGGCTTCGGCGACGTCAAACTCGCCCCCACCCTCGGCCTAGCCCTCGGCTGGTACGGCTGGCCCACCGTCTTCACCGGCACGTTTCTCGGCTTCGCCCTCGGCGCCGTCATCGGCCTCGCCCTCATCGCCACTCGGCGCGCCACCCGCAAGACCCCACTGCCGTTCGGGCCCTTCATGCTCCTCGGCACCCTCACCGCCCTCCTGCTCACCCCCTGAGCCCCCCTCAGACCCCGCCCTCCGCAAGACGATGCCCCCCCCCAGGGGCGCGGGGAACTGCGCGCTCGCCCTGCGCAAGGCCAGGCTTTTCAGGGGCGCGGGGAACTGCGCGCTCAGCCCCCACCTGCCCAATGGTCGGGAGACCACCGAACTGCCCCTCCGGGCCCGGTGGTGACCCGCAGCCATCGCCGTGGCCGGCCGCGCAGTTCCCCGCGCCCCTGAAAACGCGGCGTACCGCCCGGCGCAGCCGCGGGCCCGGGGCCCGAGCCCCGAAAGAAAGGGGGTGCCCCCCTCCGCCCGGTGAGGGGCGAAAGGGGGCACCCCCTTTAAACGGAAGCGAGCCGCAGGCTAGGCCTCGCTGCTGACCGACCAGAGGTTGACCCCCTCCGGCTCCACCGCGTGCGCGTCGATGGAGGAGAGCTCCTCGGCGGTGAGGGGGGCGGCGCCGACGGCGGCGACGTTGGCCTCGAGCTGGGCGACGGAGGAGGCGCCGATGAGGGCGGAGGTGACGCGGGGGTCGCGCAGGACCCAGGACAGGGCGAGCTGGGCGAGCGACTGGCCGCGCGCGGCGGCGATGTCGTTGAGGGCGCGCAGCCGGCCGATGGTCTCGTCGTTGACGAGGCCGGGGTTGAGGGACTTGCCCTGGGCGGCCCGCGAGCCCTCGGGGATGCCGCCGAGGTAACGGTCGGTCAGCAGCCCCTGGGCGAGCGGCACGAAGCCGATGCAGCCCATGCCCTCCTCCTCCAGGACGTCCAGCAGACCCTCGTCCTCGATCCACCGGTTGATCATGGAGTACGAGGGCTGGTGGATCAGCGCGGGCACCCCCAGCTCGCGCAGGATGCGCGCGGCCTCCCGCGTACGGTCGGGACCGTACGAGGAGATGCCGACGTAGAGCGCCTTGCCCTGCTGGACGGCGGTCGCCAGCGCGCCCATCGTCTCTTCGAGGGGCGTGTCGGGGTCGAAGCGGTGGGAGTAGAAGATGTCGACGTAGTCGAGGCCCATGCGGGACAGGGACTGGTCGAGGGAGGACAGCAGGTACTTGCGCGAGCCCCATTCCCCGTACGGTCCCGGCCACATGTCGTAGCCCGCCTTGGTGGAGATGACCAGTTCGTCGCGGTAGGGCCGGAAGTCCTGGGCGAAGAGGGTGCCGAAGTTGGCCTCGGCGGCGCCGTACGGCGGGCCGTAGTTGTTGGCGAGGTCGAAGTGCGTGACGCCGAGGTCGAACGCGCGGCGCAGGATGGCGCGCTGGGAGTCCAGGGTGCGGTCGTCGCCGAAGTTGTGCCACAGACCCAGGGAGACGGCGGGGAGCTTGAGGCCGCTGCGGCCGGTCCTGCGGTACTCCATCGAGTCGTAGCGCTCGTCGGAGGCGCGGTAAAGGGAACGAATATTCACGGTCTCTGCTTATCACGCGGGGGTGTCGGCCCCGCCTCCCCGGTTCGTCCGCGAGCCCTTGTGCGCAGTAGTGTGGCCGCCGGGCGACAGGCCCAGGAGGGGCTGGTGTGCGATGAATCTGCGCGACCTGGTGTACGGGCTGTACTCCCGCAGGGTGGAACGCCGGCTGGACGTGGCGCAGGGCCCCAAGCACATCGGCGTGATCCTTGACGGCAACCGGCGCTGGGCCAAGGCGTCCGGCGGCAGCCCCGAGCAGGGGCACAGGGCCGGGGCCGACAAGATCTCCGAAATGCTCGGCTGGTGCGAGGAGACCGGTGTCGAGGTGGTCACGCTGTGGCTGCTGTCCACCGACAATCTGGACCGCCCCGCCGACCAGTTGGTGCCGCTGCTGGGCATCATCGAGGACGCGGTGCGTGAACTGGCCGCGACCGGCCGCTGGCGCGTGCACCACGTGGGCACCATGGACCTGCTGCCCGCGCACACCCAGTCGGTGCTCAAGGAGGCCGAGCAGGAGACGCACGCGCTCGGCGGCCTGCTGGTGAACGTGGCGGTGGGCTACGGCGGCCGGCAGGAGATCGCCGACGCCGTACGGTCGCTGCTGCACGAGCACGCGGGGCGCGGCACCACCATCGAGGACCTGGCCGAGATCCTGGACGTCGAGCACATCTCGGAGCACCTCTACACGCGCGGCCAGCCCGACCCGGATCTGGTGATCCGCACCTCGGGGGAGCAGCGGCTGTCCGGCTTCATGCTCTGGCAGAGCGCCCACTCGGAGTACTACTTCTGCGAGGTCTTCTGGCCCGCCTTCCGCAAGGTGGACTTCCTGCGGGCGCTGCGCGACTACGCGGCCAGGCACCGGCGCTACGGCACCTGACGACTCCGTACCGGCGCGCCGGTACGGAAGACCCCGTGAAGCCCCTGCCGCGCGGGGCGCGGTGTGGGCCGTACGGGGGGCGTGGGGGCGGCCTGAATCCGGTGCCGCGAGGGCTCGACGACGGCGTGCGGAGGCCGGTTTCTCCCGCGTAATGGCCGGTGAGCGGTCGGTGACCGGGCGATGACCGTCGGATGACTGTCATATGCATTCGCATGGGCAACGGTTTTCCAGGGCATATCACTGGGAGACCGGCATCCGGCCCATGGTTGCCGGTACCGCAGTTCGACCTCTCCCGAGGGGGTTCGTCCACACGTGGTGACCAGCAAGAATCGCCGTGACAACGACCGGCGCACGTACGTACTCGACACCAGCGTGCTGCTCGCAGACCCCAATGCCATCGCCCGCTTCGACGAGCACGAGGTTGTGCTGCCGGTCGTCGTGGTGACGGAGTTGGAAGCCAAGCGCCACCACCCGGAACTCGGCTACTTCGCCCGCCAGGCGTTGCGGCTGCTGGATGAGTTCCGGATCCGCTACGGCCGTCTGGACGCACCGATTCCGATCGGTGACGTCGGTGGCACGCTGCGTGTCGAGCTCAACCACTCGGATCCCGGGGTGCTCCCCGCCGGATTCCGGCTCGGTGACAACGACTCGCGCATTCTGGCGGTCGCCCGCAATCTGCAGGCCGAGGGGTACGACGTCACCGTCGTCTCCAAGGATCTGCCGCTGCGGGTGAAGGCGTCCTCCGTCGGCCTGCTGGCCGAGGAGTACCGGGCCGAGCTGGCGATCACCTCGGGCTGGACGGGAATGGAGGAACTGCTGGTCGGGGCGGACGAGGTGGACACCCTCTTCGCGGAGGAGTCCATCGCGCTGCCCGAAGCGGCCGAGCTGCCGGTGCACACCGGCCTGGTGCTCCAGTCCGAGCGCGGCAAGGCGCTGGGCCGGGTCACCGAGGACGGCCGGGTGCGGCTGGTGCGCGGCGACCGCGAGGCGTTCGGCATCCACGGCCGCAGCGCGGAACAGCGGATCGCGCTCGATCTGCTGCTCGACCCCGACGTCGGCATCGTGTCGATGGGCGGGCGCGCGGGTACCGGCAAGTCCGCGCTGGCCCTGTGCGCGGGCCTCGAAGCCGTCCTGGAGCGCCGTCAGCACCGCAAGGTGATGGTCTTCCGGCCGCTGTACGCGGTCGGCGGCCAGGAGCTGGGCTACCTGCCCGGCAGCGAGGCGGAGAAGATGAGCCCCTGGGCTCAGGCCGTCTTCGACACGCTGTCGGCCGTGACGTCCAAGGAGGTCATCGAGGAGGTCGTGGCGCGCGGCATGCTGGAAGTGCTGCCGCTGACCCACATCAGGGGCCGTTCGCTGCACGACGCCTTCGTGATCGTCGACGAGGCCCAGTCGCTGGAGCGGAACGTCCTGCTGACCGTCCTGTCGCGGATCGGCGCCGGATCGCGGGTGGTCCTCACCCACGACGTGGCGCAGCGCGACAACCTCCGGGTGGGCCGTTACGACGGTGTCGTGGCGGTGGTGGAGAAGCTGAAGGGCCATCCGCTGTTCGCCCACATCACCCTCAACCGCTCCGAGCGGTCGCCGATCGCCGCTCTCGTCACCGAGATGCTGGAGGACGGCGGGGCCTGACCGGGGCACGGCCCCCGAATGGCGGGGGGCCTGAAGTGTCCGGATTTACTGAGTGATAGCGTGAGTTGAGGCTGCTGCGCCCGGCGTGAAGGGCGCAGCAGCCTAGCGTTTTACGGGGTCCGCCGCTCGGATTTACCCTCCTCCGCAGCGTGTGAGCTTTGCCACTCAACCGGAAATTGCCGCGCGGCGTCCGCGTACGGCAGGGTGTGAGGCTGTCAGGCCCCGCTTATGGCACTCCTACACCCTCAGGGGCGTGGGAAGAGCAGCTCCACACAAATCCACATCGACCGCCATGAGCCGCCCGAGCACCACGCGGGACTCCTCCGGGAGTTCGCACCGGGCCAGTGCCCCCGTGACCGACCGGCCCGTATTGGCGGACCGGCAGGAAGGGGACCGTGCCAGGGGCACGATTTCGTCCGTGAGGTCACCCATCGGGCGATGCTGGAAGGAAACCGTGTGAGCCGGATCTCGGTCCGGGGACTCGCGGTGGCTTCGGCCACTGCGGTCACCACTGTGGGCGCCGTCGTAGGCGTCGCGTCGGGCGCCGACCAGGGCTCTTCCGAGCCTGTCGAAGCAGCCGGCACGACGACCCTCCTTGCGGACATTCCCGCTGGGCAGCAGATTCAGCAGGCTTCGCTGACCGAGCAGGTGCAGGCGCAGTCGGACGCCGCCGATGCCACGGCCCGGCAGTCCGCTGAGCAGACCGCCCGCGTCCAGGCGGCCAAGGACGCCGCCGCCAAGAAGAAGGCGGCGGACGAGGCGGCTGCCAAGGAGAAGCAGCGCAAGCTCGAAGAGGCCGCCAGCCGGGGCGGTGGCGACTCACGTGCCACGTTCCCCGTCACGGCCTCGTACACGGTGGCGCAGGTCAAGGCGATGGCGCAGACCATCGTCGGCGGCGACCAGTTCGCGTGCTTCTCCAACATCGTCTCCCGCGAGAGCGGCTGGAACTACACGGCGACCAACCCCTCCTCCGGGGCGTACGGCCTGGTTCAGTCCAACCCCGGTTCGAAGATGGCCTCGGTCGCCTCGGACTGGCGGACCAATCCGGCCACGCAGATAAAGTGGGGCCTCAACTACATGAACAGCCGGTACGGCAGCCCCTGCGGCGCATGGTCGTTCTGGCAGAGTCACAACTACTACTGAGCCGACGGCGCCCAGCCGTCAGGCGGCAGTGCGCGGTATCTCTCCGCAAGCCCCCGAGCCCTCAGGGCCGGGGGCTTGTGCGTGTCCCGGAACGGGGTAGGCGCGGGGAGGATGTGGGAGGCAACCCTCCTCGCGAATAACATCGTCATTCTCAGCAGTTCCACAGATGGTCGACGGGGTCAGGGGAGAGCAATGCCGGACAAGCGCCACTGGAGCGCCGTACTGGCCTCCGGGCTGGCCAATATCGCCGGACGGATCGACGAACGCCAGGCGGCGGTGAACGCGAGCCGCGGCGTCGGCGCCGCGATCGAGGACCCGCGCCGCGACTCCTCGGACGCCGCTCCCGCCACCGACCCCTCCGCCGGTGCGGACCGGGAGGCCGACACGCCCGACGCGGCCTCCGAACCGGGCGGCGGAAAGCGTACGGCGAAGGCCGCCGGTGCGGGAGGCGGGGCCGTCGCGCCCCCGCCCGTCGTCGTCGTGCCCGCGCCGCGCGCGCCGCAGCCCGATCCGGTGTCGGCCGTGCCGTGGAGCATGCGCGTCGGCGCCGAGGTCGGCTGGCGGCTGCTGGTGCTCGCGGGCACCGTCTGGGTGCTGATGCGGGTGATCGGCGCCGTACAGCTCGTGGTGCTGGCCTTCACCGCCGGCCTGCTGATCACCGCGCTGCTCCAGCCGTTCGTCGCCCGCCTCAAGCGGCGCGGTGTGCCGCGCGGGGTGGCGACGGCCATGGTCTTCGTCGGCGGCTTCGTCATCATGGGCCTGGTCGGCTGGTTCGTGGTCTGGCAGGTGATGGACAACATCAGCAATCTGTCGACCAGCCTCCAGGACGGCGTCAACGAGGTGAAGAAGTGGCTGCTCAACAGCCCCTTCCACGTCACCGACGACCAGATCAACCAGGTCGCCAAGAACCTCCAGGAAGCGATCGGCTCCAACACCAAGGCGCTGACCGACGCCGGGCTCCAGGGCGTCACCGTCATCGTCGAACTGCTCACCGGCATACTGCTGGCGATGTTCAGCACGCTGTTCCTGCTCTACGACGGGCCGAACATCTGGAACTGGTTCCTCAAGCTGTTCCCCGACGCGGCCAGGGACGGGCTGGCCGGCGCCGGTCCGCGCGCCTGGCGCACCCTCACCCTGTACGTGCGCGGCACGGTGATAGTCGCCCTCATCGACGCCATCTTCATCGGCGTCGGCATCTTCTTCCTCGGCGTGCCGATGGCCGTGCCGCTGGCCGTGGTCATCTTCCTGTCGTCCTTCGTGCCGCTGGTCGGCGCCGTCGCCTCCGGCTTCATCGCGGTCGTCGTGGCCCTGGTCACCCAGGGGCCGTTCACCGCGCTGATGGTGCTGGTCGTCGTGCTCGCCGTCCAGCAGATCGAGGGGCACATCCTCCAGCCCTTCATCCTCGGCCGCGCCGTCCGCGTCCACCCGCTGGCCGTCGTCCTGTCCGTCGCCGCCGGTTCGATGATCGCGGGCATCGGCGGCGCCGTCGTCGCCGTGCCGCTGGTCGCGGTCGGCAACACGGTGGTCGGCTACCTCAGGGCCCACACCAAGGAGCGGGCGGCGGCCGCAGCCGGTCCGCACGGCGCGACGGCCTACGAGATCGCCCCGGTCACCACCCGTCAGCCCCCGGCGGACCCGGAGGCCCCGGCCTCGGGCGGCCCGACACCGGACGGCCCCGGCCCCGGGGGCTCCGGTCCCGGGGGCTCCGGCCCCGAGGGCTCCGGTCCCGAGGGCTCCGGTCCCGAGGGTTCCGGTCCTGAGGGCCCCGGCCCGAACGGTCCCGGCCCGGACGACCGGGACCCCTCCCACGAGGACGACCACACTCACGAGGGCGCGTCCGCCTAACAGCGCCCCCGCGACCGCCCCCCGCCTCCGACCGCCCCCGCGTCCCCCCTCCGGACGCGGGGGCGGTCGCGTCGTTCGCCCTTCGCCCTTCGGCCTATTCGGTCCGCAGACCGTCCGGCCGCATCAGCCGCCACAGCGGCGGCAGGCTGAGGAGGGTGACGGCCAGGACGACGGACGCGCCGATCGCCGACATCTGGGCGACGATCGCCCAGTCGACGTGGAACGTACGGCCGACCATCGCCAGGAGCGCGGCGCCGAGCCCGAGCCCGCCGACACAGGCGAGGACCAGGCCGAGCGCCATCGGAATGGCCGTCTGCCACAGCACCGACCAGGCCAGGGCGGTGCGCCGGGTGCCGAAGGCGACCAGGACGGCGAGCAGCTTCTTGCGGTCGCGGAGCTGCTCCAGCATCGTGACCAGCAGGCTGGCGCCGATCAGCGCCATGGTGATGGCCGCGCCCACGAACAGGCCGCGCCGCAACTGGCCGTACTGCGTCTGCGTGGTGCTGTCGCTCACGGCCGAGACGGTGACCGTCGGGCCGAGCGCGGCCCCGGTGTTGCGCAGGTACTCCACCGCGTCCCGCTTGCCCGCGTCGAGGTTGACCATGACGACGGCCGTGGGATCGGCCAGCTTCGACTGGTCGACGGCCTCGGGGGTCAGCAGGACGCCCCAGTTGGTCTGACCGCGCGGGTCGGTCCGCGCCGTGACCGAACGGGCGTCGGACGGGACCGTCCACAGCCGCGGAGCGCCGGTGTACGGCAGGGCGCCGGTGTTGAGGTCGAGGCGCTTGCCGGGCTTGGCGTACTTGGCCAGGTCCGCGTTGGACGACGCGCCCCACTGCTCGTTGTTGGGCACGATGTAGACGCTGCCCGCCCCGCAGGAGCCGATGTCCGCCATCTGCCGCAGCGTGTCGCAGTCGGCGACCAGCAGCGGGATGTAGGCGGTCTCGGCGTCGGGGCCGAGCTTGCTGGCGTCCGGCTGCGTGGCCCGCGTGTCGATGAAGCCGTACGCCCGCGCCACGCCGGGCGTCGCCCGGACCTTCGCGGTGTAGTCGACCGCCTGCCGCGCGTCGGCGGTCGGCGCGCTGACGGTGGCCTGGATACGGGACGTGTCGGCGCCCGTGGAGTGCACGAAGCTGTCGTTGACGCCCGCGAAGAGCATCTGGAGCGCGATGGCCCCGGCGACCGCGACCGTGACGCCGCTGACCATCCGCGCCGATCCGTTGCTGTTCAACTGGAGCCTGCGGGTGGCCAGTTGCCAGGCGACCGGCCCGCCGCGCAGCCGTCCGACGACGGCCTCCACGACCCACGGCAGCACCGTGGTGACACCGAACAGCAGCAGCACCGCGCCCGCCGCGGTCTGGTACTCGTTCACATGCGCGTCGCTGCCGTTGACCGAACCGAACAGCGGGACCAGCAGGCCGATTCCGACCAGCGGCACCAGCAGCCGCCACCACAGGGTGCGGCGCCGGCCGAGCCCCTGGCGGACCACGCCGAGCGGTTCGATCGCCGTGCCGCGCAGGCTGACCAGGGTCACGGCGACGGCCGCCACCGGGACCGCCAGCACGATCAGCGTGGTGAGCGCCGCGTTCGGCGTCATGTCGGCGGGGAAGGCGCTGATGTCGTGGATCGTGAAGTGCGAGGCCAGCTGCCGACCGGTGAAGAAGAACACCGCGCCCAGCACCAGCCCGAACAGCGACCCCAACAGGGCTTCCCCCGCGGCGATTCTGCGGGTCATCCGGATGTCCGCGCCGACCAGCCGCATCGCCGCCAGCCGCCGGTCCCGCCGCTCGCCGCCCAGCCGTACCGCCGCGCCGACGAAGACCGCGACCGGCAGCAGCAGCACCACCAGCATGACGACCAGCAGCAGCGTCAGCACCGGGCTCATCGCCTCGGACGGGGCGTGGTAGCCGTACGAGGTGACCCGCGTGGCGTTGCCGTGCCCGTAGTTCTCGTCACGGGCGGTGAGCTGATCGCTGCCCGCGTAGTACAGCAGCTCGCTCGGGCCCATCAGCCCGGCTTCCCCGACGGTGCCGGTGATCTTGTACGGGATGCGCTCGCGCAGCAGCGGCGTGGAGTCCAGCAGCTTGCGCAGCGCGGGGGAGACCACCATCTCCCCGGCGCCCGGCAGATGGGCGACGCCGGGCGGCGAGGGCGCCTTGGCCCCCTCGGCCTGGAGCAGCGAGCCGCCGATCTGCGAGTCCCGGTAGACGGTCCTGACGTCGGCCACCAGGAGCGAGCGGTCGGACGGCTTGGCGATGAACGTGGCGGAGGAGGTGTCGCGGGCCACCCGCTTCTGCTCCCGCGTGTCCAGCATGGCCGGTACGGCGGCGGCGAGCAGCAGCAGCGCCACGCCGAGCCCGACGCCGACGGCGGTCAGCACCGTACGGGTCCAGCCCTCGCGTCCGCCGCCCGCCGCGAAACGCGCGCCGAGCGCGAGGTCGCGCGCCCAGGTCCGCACGCCGGCCGGCTGGTCCGGTGCCCCGGTGCCGTGAGGTTCGCGGCTGTTCATGACACCCGCTCCATGTCGCGCGACTTCCCGTCCCGCACGACGATCTCCCGGTCGGAGTAGGCGGCCACCCGCGCTTCGTGGGTGACCAGGACGACGGCGGCGCGGGTGTCGTGCGCGGCGTCGGTCAGCAGCCGCATCACCCGCTCGCCGTTGAGCGAGTCCAGCGCGCCGGTCGGCTCGTCGGCGAAGACGACCCGCGGGCCGCCGACCAGCGCGCGCGCCACCGCGACGCGCTGGCCCTGGCCGCCGGAGACCTCGCCGGGCCGCTTGTCGGCGATGTCGGCGACCTCCAGGCGCTCCAGCCACTGCGCCGCCTGCTGCTCGGCCGGCCTGCGCTTGGCGCCGCCGAGCCGCATCGGCATCGCCACGTTCTCCAGGCAGGTCAGCTCGGGTACGAGCTGGCCGAACTGGAAGACGAAGCCGAAGTCGGCGCGGCGCAGCGCGCTGCGCTCACCGTCCGACATGGCCGACAGGTCGCGTCCCCGGTAGCGCACCTGGCCGGAGTCGGCCTTCACGATGCCGGCCAGGCAGTGCAGCAGGGTCGACTTGCCCGACCCCGAGGGGCCCATGACCGCGACGACCTCGCCGGGCCTGATGCTGAAGTCGGCGCCGTCCAGCGCCGGGGTCGGGCCGTACGCCTTGCGCAGTCCCGCGGCCACCAGCAGCGGCTCGGGTCGGGGCTCGGTCGACGCGTTCATTTGGCCACCTCCGCGGCGAGCTGGTCGAGACGGGCGGCGGTCAGCTCCAGCCACCGCAGATCCGCCTCCAGATGGAACAGGGCGTGGTCGCAGATGAGCTGGTCCGCCAGGTCGCCCGCCGACTTGCGGCGGGTGAGGTCGCGCATCAGCCGCAGGTGCTCGGCGCGCTGGGTGTCGAGCAGGTCGGCGGCCGGGCGGCCGGTCAGCAGCGCCAGCACGACCTTCGTGTACAGCGTGGTCTGGAGGTACGGCTCCGGCTTCTCCGGCTGCGTCAGCCACGTCTCGACGTCCGTGATCCCCGCTTCGGTGATCGCGTACCGCTTGCGCTCGGGGCCGCCGCCCGGCTCTATGCCGTCCACCTCGACCAGGCCGTTCTTCAGCAGCCTGGCCATCGTCGAGTAGACCTGCCCATAGGCCAGCGGGCGGTCGTGTCCGAACCGTTCATCGAATGCGCGCTTGAGGTCGTAGCCGTGGCGCGGGCCGGACTCCAGGAGTCCGAGCAGGGTGTGCCCAATTGACATGCGGAGCACTGTACACCACGGGTATACACACCATGTATACGCATCGGAGCGCTGCCTTCCGCCGCCGTGCGGTGGTGTCGGGAGGGGGCCGGTGGCGGGCGGGGCCTACGTACCGGCCGACGGCTTCGGGGGCCGGCCGCGGCGGGGGAGGGGGCGGGTCGCGCTGGGCAGGCGGCCCGCCTCGGCGAGGGCGCGGCGCAGCAGGAACTCGATCTGCGCGTTGGTGCTGCGCAGCTCCGCCGCCGCCCAGGACGCGAGGGCGTCGTGAACGGCGGGGTCGAGCCGCAGCAGCACCTGCTTGCGTACGGGGCGGGCGGCGGTCTCCCCGCCGCCCGCCCCGTCGGGCCCGTCGTCGGGCGCGGAGGAGGTCACTGGTAGAGGGTGCCCGTGTTCAGGACCGGCTGCGCGGCGCGGTCACCGCAGAGCACGACCAGCAGATTGCTGACCATGGACGCCTTGCGCTCCTCGTCCAGTTCGACGATCCCCTGCTCGGCGATCCGGGACAGCGCCGACTCGACCATGCCGACCGCGCCGTCCACGATCGTCTGCCGGGCGGCCACGATGGCCCCGGCCTGCTGCCGCTGAAGCATCGCGGAGGCGATCTCGGGCGCGTAGGCGAGGTGTGTGAAGCGGGATTCGATGATCTTCACACCGGCCGACTCGACGCGGGCGGCGATCTCGGCGGACAGCCGCTCGGTGATGTCCTCGGAGTTGCCGCGCAGCGAGATCGACTGGCCGTCGTGGGCGTCGTACGGGTAGTTGGTCGCGATGTGCCGGACGGCGGTGTCGGTCTGGATGCTCACGAACTGGACGTAGTTGTCGACCTCGAAGGTCGCCTGCGCGGTGTCCCTGACCTGCCAGACCACGACCGCGGCCAGTTCGATCGGGTTGCCGTACGCGTCGTTGACCTTCAGCGTCGAGGTCTCGTGGTTGCGCAGCCGGGTGGAGATCTTGCGGCGGCTGGTGAAGGGGTTCACCCAGCGCAGGCCGTCCTGCCGGATGGTGCCCTGGTAGCGCCCGAAGAGCTGGCACACCCGCGCCGAGCCCGGCGCGACCTGGGTGAGGCCGAACAGGGTGATGAACGCGCAGAGGACGACCACCGCGCCCGCGACGATCAGCGTGGTCGCGAGGGCGCCGGGGTGGTCCTTGGCGTGCACCGCGCCCGCGACGATCAGCGCCACACCACCGGCCACCACCACCAGCGCGAGCAGCAGAAAGGGCAGACCGGGCATGCCCACCGCCCGTCGCTCCTGCACCCGCGGCGCGGGCATGTCCGGTGCGTCGACGGCGAGCTGTGGTTTCTGGTCCGACATGGCGGGTCCCCGTTCCTCCGAAAAAGTGTCTATCAAAGAGATATCACATTTTCGGGAAACCCAAACCTTGGCAAAGCCTCGAACCCGCACCGGACCCGCACCTGACCCGCCCCCGGACACGATGCAGCCCCGGGGCACGGGACATGATCACGTGCCTCGGGGCTGCGCTTCGGTGGGCGTCAGCCGGTCTTGACCTCACCGGCGATCCGGTCGCCCAGCGACTGGTCGACATTGCGCCAGTACGTCAGCGCCCGCTCCAGCACCGGCGTGCTCACCCCGTCGCTGAGGTGGCCCGCCACGTTCGACACCAGCCGGGCGCGCGCCGCGTCGTCCAGCACCTCGCGCACCATCGTGCCCGCCTGCCCGAAGTCGTCGTCCTCCGCGTGCAGCGCGTACGCCTCGCGCACCATCTCGCCCGCCGCCCGCCAGCCGGTGACCTCGCCGTACGCCTGCGGCGAAGCGGCCGGTCCGCCGTACGAGTTGGGCGCGTACGGCGCCCCCGCGTTCGACGGCTCGTACCGCATCGGGCCGTCCTTGGCATAGGAGTTGACCGGCGAGTGCGGGCGGTTCGGCGGGAGCTGGGCGTAGTTGGGGCCGATCCGGTACCGGTGCGTGTCCGGGTACGAGAACAGGCGGCCGAGCAGCATCTTGTCCGGGGACGGGCCGATGCCCGGCACCATGTTCGAGGGCTCGAACGCCGCCTGCTCGATGTGGACGAAGTAGTCCTCGGGGTTGTGGTCCAGCGTCATCCGGCCGACCTCGATCAGCGGGTAGTCGCCGTGCGGCCACACCTTCGTCAGGTCGAACGGGTTGAAGCGGTAGTCCGCCGCGTCCTCGAACGGCATGACCTGCACATACAGCGTCCACGACGGGTGGTCGCCGCGGTCGATGGCCTCCCACAGGTCCTGCCGGTGGTAGTCGGCGTTCTGGCCCGCGAGGGTGTCGGCGTCCGCCTGGGTGAGGAAGTCGATGCCCTGGTCGGTCTTGAAGTGGTACTTCACCCAGAACTTCGTGCCGCCGCCGTTGACCCACATGTACGTGTGCGAGCCGTAGCCGTTCATGTGCCGGTACGACTTGGGGATGCCGCGGTCGCCCATCAGCCACGTCACCTGGTGCGCGGACTCCGGCGAGAGCGTCCAGAAGTCCCACTGCATGTCGTTGTCGCGCAGCCCGTTGTCCGGGCGGCGCTTCTGCGACCTGATGAAGTCCTGGAACTTGATCGTGTCGCGCACGAAGAACACCGGGGTGTTGTTGCCGACCAGGTCGTAATTGCCGTGCTCGGTGTAGAACTTCAGCGCGAAGCCGCGCGGGTCCCGCCACGTGTCCGGGCTGCCCTGCTCACCCGCGACCGTCGAGAACCGCGCCAGCATCTGCGTGCGCTTGCCCGGCTGGAACAGGTCGGCGCGGGTGAACTGGCTGACGTCGTTGGTCACTTCGAACCGGCCGTACGCCCCGCTGCCCTTGGCGTGCACCACCCGCTCGGGGACCCGCTCCCGGTTGAACTGGGCCATCTTCTCGATCAGGTAGTGATCCTGCAGCAGGATCGGCCCGTCGGCCCCCACGGTCAGCGAGTGCTCGTCGCTCTCGACCGGGATACCGGCGTTGTTGGTGGTGTACGGGGTGCTCATCGAGAGTGTCCTCACGCTCGGGAGTCGTATGACCTCGCTGCTCCCCACCTTCCCACCGAATATGCCTGTCGGCACGCTGAGCCACCATGCGGTGACCCTTGGTCACGCTGGTGGCCGAGTCACCGGGCTGCGTTCGCGCGAGGGGCTGCGCCCCTACGGCACCGCTGCGCAGGTGGGTTCGCCGGTAGCCAGCGAGCCGAAGGCGGCGCCGGTGTCGAAAGCGACGATGAGCAGGGAGCGAGGAACGAGCGACCGTCGAAGAGGACCGTCGACACCGGATCTAAGCCGCCGGAGGCGAGAGGGCGGCAAAAAAAGGGGAAGGACGGTGAGCATGGGAAAGACGGCTCCCACGCACGGTCCGCCGCCACGCTGAGCCGACGCAAGAGGGTGCCGCGGGCGTTCACCCCCCACGGCAACCCCACCCAAGACGGCACCCCCACCCCCGTACCCCCGTACGGCCCTAGATCGGGAGCTCGAACCACACCACCTTGCCCGCGCCCAAGCGGGTGGCGCCCCAGCGTTGGGCCATGCGGTTGACGAGGTAGAGGCCGCGGCCACCTTCCTCCTCCGGGGCGGCGTGGCGCATGCGCGGCAGAAGAGGCGCGTCGTCACCGACTTCGCAGCGCAGGACGTCGGTGCGCAGGAGGCGCAGGGTGATGGGGCGCTCGGCGTAGCGCACGGCGTTGGTGACGATCTCGCTGACCAGGAGTTCGGCGGCGTCGGACTGGTCCTCGAGGTCCCAGCGGCGCAGGGCCTGGCGGATCAGGCGGCGGGCGCGGCCGGGCGTCTGGGGGTGCGGCTCCAGGAACCAGTAGGCGACGTCGCTGGGCGAGATGCCGTCGAAGCGCGCGGCGAGCAGGGCGATGTCGTCGTCGCGGTCGCCGGGGCCGAGGATCTCCAGCACCTCGTCGCACAGCGGCTCCAGCGGCGGCGGCGAGACCACGCTGGCGGCGTCGTGCAGCCGTTCGCGCAGCAGCTCGATGCCGCCCCACACGTCACGGCTGCGGGACTCGACCAGGCCGTCGGTGTAGAGCAGCAGGGTCGCCCCGGCGGGGGCGGGCAGCTCCACGGCCTCGAAGGGCACCCCGCCGACGCCGATCGGCGCGCCGGGCGGCACGCGCAGCACCTCGGCGAGACCGTCGGCGTGCAGCAGCACCGGCGGCGGGTGGCCCGCGTTGGCGACCACCAGCCGGTGGGCGATCGGGTCGTAGACGGCGTAGACGCAGGTCGCCATGCGGTCCTGGCCGAGCCGCTGGGCCTGTTCGTCCAGGTGGTAGAGGACTTCCTGGGGCGCCAGGTCGAGCCCGGCCAGGGTCTGGACGGTGGTACGGAGCTGGCCCATGATCGCCGCTGAGGTCATGGAGTGGCCCATGACGTCGCCGACGACGAGCGCCACCCGGCTGCCGGGCAGCGGGATCGCGTCGTACCAGTCGCCGCCGACGCGCGCGGACTCGGCCGCCGGAAGGTATCTGCTGGCGAGCTGGACGCCGGTCGGCTGCGGCAGCGAGTCCGGCAGCATCTCGCGCTGGAGGGCGTCCGCGATGTACGCCTCGCGGCCGTAGAGCACGGCCTTGTCGACGCCGAGCGCGGTGTGCGTGGCGAGCTGGGCGGCCACCAGCAGGTCGTCCGCCTCGAAGGGCGTACGGTCCGCGCGCCGCAGGAGCACCGCGGCGCCGATCACCCGGCGACGGCCGCGCAGCGGTGCCAGCAGGGCGCGGCGCCCGGTCGGCATGCCCGGCAGCGGCGCGTCGCTGTGGTCGGGGCGGCCGAGGAGTTCGGCGAGCGCGTCGGCGGCGCGCGGGGAGTCGGCGAAGACCGGCCGTACGCCGCGCAGCACTTCCGCCAGCGGCCCGTCGAGCAGCACCGCGATGGACTCGGCGGCGCCGCCGTACGACGACTCCAGGGCGGGCAGCAGCGGCGCCGCGCCGACCGGGGCGGTCGCGGTCGCCAGCGGGTCCGCGGGCTCCTCCAGGCCGCCGTCGGCGCGCCGCAGCCGCAGCCGCAGCGGCCCGGACGGCCGCTCGTCGCCGACCGGCAGCGGGTCGCGCAGATAGACCAGGATCGCGTCGGCGAAGGCGGGCACCGCCGAGCGGCACAGGCCGAGCAGGATCTCGTCGAGGTC
The DNA here is from genome assembly GCF_044741185.1 of Streptomyces sp. NPDC088197. Lineage (NCBI taxonomy): Bacteria > Bacillati > Actinomycetota > Actinomycetes > Kitasatosporales > Streptomycetaceae > Streptomyces > Streptomyces sp. NPDC088197. The sequence continues at coordinate 775,914 of NZ_JBIUSD010000002.1, read as the reverse complement.
GAGCCCGCGGGCGATCCGCCGGGTCGCGGCGCCCACGTATCGCAGCCGGTCGGCCTCGGGACCGGTCTGCACGGGCATCGGGATGCGCATCCCCACAGAATCCTCGTCGCCGGGGTGTCCCGCCGCTTCCAGCGGTGTGCCGCGCGGCGGAGTGCTGACGAACGACGCCAGCGACTCGCCCTCCGGCGGCGCCGTCCAGCCGGAGCCGTGCGTCGGGATGGGCGGCAGCGGCGGCAGGTGCGGCTCCACGGCGCGCGAGGGTCCGCGCGGGGTCTCGGGGGCGGATCCGCCGGGTATGGCCGAGGGCCGGTCCGCGCCGGGGCGGTCGGTGGCGGGGCGCTCGGCCGCCGGGTGGTCGGCGCCGGGGCGCTCGGCCGGCCTGCCCTCCGGCTCGTTCTCGTCGTGCGGGCGGGCCCCACCGGGGCGCGGGGGTGTGGCGGAGGCCGCCGAGGCCAGGCCGCGCGCCGACTCGAAGTCGCGGGCGGCGCGGGGCAGCTCGTGGTGGCCCGTGGCCGAGCCGAGGCCCGCAGCGGTACTCGGCCCCGAAGGCGTCTCGGGTACGGCGAAGCCGCCACGCGGGTCCGGTGGGGTCGCGGCGTGGTTCCTGGGCGTACGGGGCGGGTCCGTGGTCACGCGAGTCGTTCCATCCGTCTGTGCGCCACGCGCTGGCCGCGGCGGGTCGGGCCTGGTCAGGCGCGTCGGCAGGAGAGGAAGATCTGCTCCTCCGGCGGCACGTCGGTGCTCGCCGGTGCGTAGGCGTACGAATCCTCCTTGATCACCTCGAAGCCCGCGTCCACCACGACATGGCGCAGTTCATCCCTTAGATAACCGGATACCCGGATGGTGTGACCGAGGAACGGAATCGGCACATTGTCCAGATCGGCTTCCACCATCGACACGGCGAGCAGGCCGCCGGGCTCCAACAGGCCGTGGAGCGCCCGCAAGGTGCCGGGGATCTCGTCCTTGGGCAGCATGAGCAGCGAGAAGAACGCGGCGACCGCCGCGAAACTTCCCGGCGCCAGCGGCCCGCCCTCGGTGAGGTCGGCGAAGTCGGCCTGGACGAAGTCGGCCGCGGGCACGTTCACCCGTGCCTGCGCGAGCATTCCGGCCGACAGGTCCACGCCCGTCACCCGCAGCCCCGCGTCGGTGAACTGGCGCGCGGTCGGCAGTCCCGTACCGCAGCCGAGGTCCAGCACACGGGCACCGGCGGGCAGGGTCTCGACGAGCCATTCACCGGCCCTGACCTGCCCGTCCTTGTGCGGGAACGCTTCGTCGTACCGGTCGCCGATCGCGTCGAACGCCTCGGCCTGGCCGGTACGGTCCCTGCCCTGATCCTCGTGATCGTCGGCAGGGGGGATCCCCATGTGCTCGTAGCCGCCGGTTCCCACCGTTCCGGGCCTCCCTGACTGCTGCTGGATGGCTGCTGCTGAATGGCTGTACGAATGGCTGTGTTCGCGTCGCTGTGACGTAGCGTCAAACTCTAGGCCGCGATCGGCAATTGCGCAGTGTTCCGGAGCACGATCCTACGGTTGGGGGTCAGGGACGCAACAAGGGGCTCGGAGGTTCACTCCCGCCCCCCACGGCTTACGCCCGCTTACGCCCCCTACCGTACGCACCGCGGCCGTACCCCCGGCCCGGCCCGCCGCTTCTACGACGGCGGCCGGTCCCAGTCCGGCGGCAGCGCGGGCACCGGCCACGCCGGGTCGGGCCGCCAGTCCTCCCAGCCGTCACGGAACGGCGGACCCCAGGCCCTGACCACCCCCGCCGCGCGCTCACCGGCCCGCCGCACACGCGCCGCCAGCTCCGCCGGCATCAGCCCGTCCGCCTGCGCCTGCGCGAACTCGTCCTCGTCCAGCCAGCGCCAGGAGCGGTCCGGGTGGACCGAGATGTCGAGGAAGTGATCCTCCGAGTCCACCCCTCCCGACCAGCGCCGACGAGGTTCCTCAAGGTTCACATACCAGCATTTGAACCGCCACCCGGGCTCCCAGAACAGCCACACCGACCACGGCTCGCCCGGCCGCGCCAGCTTCAGCACCCCGGCGCCCCACCACGGCTCGACCCGCGCCACCCGCGGCTTCACGTACCGGCTCGCCAGCGGCTCCCGGTGCACCGGGGTCCCGTCCGCCAGCACCGGCTTCACGCACGCCGTACCGGGCGCCATCCACACCGCGAGCAGCTCCGCGTCGTCGCGCACCACGGTCACCGGACGGCAGATGTGCACCGCGTCCGTGCCGTTCCCCCGGTAACGCCACAGCACCTGCGCGCCGGGCGTCCAGAAGTGGCGCTCCCCGGCGCGGGTCGAGAGATCGGCTTCGGCTGTCATGAACAGAGTTTACGGAAGCACTGTTACGGATGCGTCATACGCAGAACGTCCAGCGCCTCGTCGAGCTGCGTTTCGGACAGCAGGCCGCGTTCGACGTAACCGGACTCGATCACCACCTCGCGGATCGTCTTCCGCTGCGCCAGCGCCTTCTTCGCGACCTTCGCGGCCTCCTCGTACCCGATGTAACGGTTCAGCGGAGTGACGACCGAAGGCGAGGACTCGGCGTACTCGCGGGCCCGCTCGACATTCGCCGTGATCCCGTCCACCGTGCGGTCCGCCAGCAGCCGCGTGACGTTGGCGAGCAGCCGGACCGACTCCAGGACGTTGCGGGCGATCACCGGCAGCATCACGTTCAGCTCGAAGTTGCCCGCCGCGCCCGCCACCGAGATGGCCGTGTCATTGCCCGTCACCTGCGCCGCCACCATCAGCACCGCCTCCGGGACGACCGGATTGACCTTGCCCGGCATGATCGACGAGCCGGGCTGAAGGTCGGGCAGCGCGATCTCGGACAGCCCGGTACGCGGCCCCGAGGACATCCACCGCAGGTCGTTGGCGATCTTGGTGAGGCCGACCGCGATCGTCCGCAGCTGCCCCGAGGTCTCCACGATGCCGTCCCTGGCGCCCTGCGCCTCGAAGTGGTCGCGGGCCTCGGTCAATGGCAGCCCGGTCGCGCGCGCCACCTCCGCGATCACCGCGGCCGGGAAGCCCGCCGGGGTGTTGATGCCGGTGCCCACCGCCGTGCCGCCCAGCGGCAGCTCCGCCAGCCGCGGCAGCGAGGACCGCAGCCGCTCGATCCCGTACCGCACCTGCGCCGCGTAGCCGCCGAACTCCTGGCCCAGCGTGACCGGCGTGGCGTCCATCAGGTGCGTGCGGCCCGCCTTCACGACGGTCGCGAACTCCGCCGCCTTCGCCTCCAGGGACTCCGCCAGACGGGTGAGCGCCGGAATCAGGTCGCCGGTCACCGCCGCCGTCGCCGCGATGTGGATGGAGGACGGGAAGACGTCGTTGGACGACTGCGAGGCGTTGACGTGGTCGTTGGGGTGGACGTCGCGGCCCAGGCGCTCGGTGGCCAGGGTGGCGATCACCTCGTTGGCGTTCATGTTGGACGAGGTGCCGGAACCGGTCTGGAAGACGTCCACCGGGAAGTGCTCGTCCCAGCGGCCCTCGGCGACCTCGGCGGCGGCCTCCTGGATCGCCTCGGCGGTGTCCTTGTCCAGGACGCCCAGCTCCGCGTTGACCTTCGCGGCGGCGGCCTTGATCCGGGCAAGCGCAGCGATGTGCGCCCGCTCGATCCGCTGCCCCGAGATCGGGAAGTTCTCCACCGCGCGCTGCGTCTGCGCCCGCCACTTCGCCTCGGCGGGCACCCGTACCTCGCCCATCGAGTCGTGCTCGATCCGGTATTCGCTCATGCCTATAACAGTGCCCGGGAACACCTGGGTGTTCCCGGGCACTGTCTCCCCGTGGTGAGATCGGCCGAATCCGCGCGCAGCCGGGCGAGCCCGCGTGAAGCCGGGCGAGGCCGCGTGAGATCCGCGCGGAGCCTCAGGCGGGCATGGCCAGCCGGCCGTTCCCCCCGTCCTGCGCCTCCTGCGCGTCGAGCGCCGCCCGCGCGGCCGACCTGCGGTCCGCGAGCAGCCGGTCCAGCGCCAGGGCGCCCGGCCCCGAGAAGACGATCAGCAGCAGCGTCCAGCAGAAGAAGACCGCCGCCTCACCGCCGTTCTCGATCGGCAGCAGCCCCCGGTGCTGATGGACGTCGAAGTACGCGAACGCCATCGACCCCGAGCCGATCAGCGCGGCCGGCCTGGTCGCCAGCCCGAACAGCACCAGCACACCGCCGACGAGCTGGATCAGCGCCGCGTACCACCCCGGCCACCGGCCCGCCGACAGCTCGGCCGTGCCGAGCACGCCGAAGAGCGACGCCACACCGTGGCAGGTGAACAGGAGCCCGACGACGATACGGAACAGGCTGAGCGCGTACGGCTGGGCCCGGTCGATGCGGGAGTCCGAACCCGTACCGGTAACGGTGTCCGACATGAGCGCACCTCCTCTCCGCTTAGTTGTAGACGCCGAATTCGTAGAGCGAGTACCCGTAGGCCGTGCCGCGCTGCGTGCCCGTCAGGCGCACATAGCGACCGGTGCCGGAGACGTCGAGGTCGTCGATGTCACCGTTGCCGTCGGTCACGGACTTCACCGTCGTCCAGTTCTGCCCGTCGTCGGAGGTCTGGATGTCGTACGCCTTGGCGTACGCCGACTCCCAGGAGAGCTGGACGTGGTGGAAGGCGGTGGTGGCGCCCAGGTCGACCTGGATCCACTGCGGGTCGCTCCAGTCGCTCGCCCAGCGGGTCCCGGCGTTGCCGTCCACCGCGTTCGACGGGGTGCACGGGCAGCCGCCGGTCGGGTCGGTCTGGTACGTGGAGGCCGTCGCGGGCTTGTTGAGCGCGACATTCGTACCGTTCGGCTTCGGCGGCACGATCCGCACCGACTTGGAGCCGTAGCTGACGTTGCCGTGGTTGTCGGTGGCGCGGACGTACGCCTCGTACACGCCGACCTTCTCCGGCGCCTTCGCCGTCAGCGTGCCGCCGTTCTGCGTGGTCGCGGCCGGGGTGAGCGAGCCGTTGTTGTCGATGTAGATGCTGCTGAACAGCACCTGGTACGTGATCGGGTCGTTCTCCGGGTCGGAGGTCGAGGTGGTGATCGTCACCGTGCCGCCCGCGGGCACACCCGAAGTGGCGTTGTCCACCGTCATGTCGGTCACCAGCGGCGGCTGGTTGTCACCCGAGGTGTTCCCGCCGTACGCGCGCTTGACCGCGTAGTACGAGGGCCGCTTCAGGCCGTCGGGCACCAGGTTGAACCAGATGCCGCCGAAGTCGTCCTCGTTGCCGTAGTGGAAGAGCGTGGCGCCCAGCGCCACACCGGGGTGGCCGGCCACGCAGTTCCATGCGTTGGTGTAACCGTCCGCCTTCTGCTGGTCGGTGGGCTCGTCCGCCACACCGTTCGCGTCGTTCGGCACCTCCCACGAACCGGCCGGGCCGCCCTCGGTGATGATGTACGGCTTGTCGTAACCGCCGCTCTCCCACGCCGACTTGACGTTGCAGACGTCCTTGTAGGAGTTGACCGCCAGCAGGTCCAGGTCCGGGGTGTTGCGCTTGTAGTACGGCCACGCGCCCGTCCACGCGTCGGTCGACGTCACCGGGTGGTTCGGGTCGGCCGCGTGCACCGCTTTCGAGAGGTCGTTGACGAAGGAGGTGTACGCGTTGCGCTCCTGCTCCAACTGGTCACCGCTGTAGCAGTTCTGGAGCCCCAGCACCGACTCGTTGCCGACGTCCCACATCAGCACGCCCGGGTTGTCCTTGTAGGTGTTCACCCACTTCGGGAACTCCGCGAGCATGTTGTTCTTGTACGTGGTGTCCGTCAGGTAGTCGACACAGCCGCCCGAGCCGGGACCGCCGCCCGGCTGGAGCCAGAAACCGGCGATCACCTTGATGCCGTTGGCCGCCGCCGCGTCGAACAGCGGCGCGCTGCTCGCGTCCGTACCCCACGTACGGATCGTGTTGACGCCCATCCGTGCCACGTCCGGCAGGTCCGCCGCCGCCTGCGAGGGCTGCGGACCCCACGTCAGACCCTTCACGGTGTACGGGGCGCCGTCCACGGTGAGCTGCCAATTGCCCTGCGAGCCGGTCACCTTGACCACGCTGCCCGCCGCCTGCGCGGCCGGGGCCTGCACGACGGCGAGACCCGCCGCGACCAGTGCCGCCACCGCGAGGGGCGCCAGGCCGCGCCTGGCCGTCCTCCTGATCACATGTGCGCGCATCTCGTCCTCCGAGGGGGTCACGGGTAGCTCACCAGGTAGGAGATACCGGAGTTGGTGTTGTTCACCGGGTCTCCGGTCTCGTTGACGACATGGCTGATCGTCCCGTCGTTGCCGAGCGAGACGGTGACCATGTCGTGCAGCCGCACCCCGGACGTGTTCGGCACCAGCAGGGCGCTGTCGGCGACGACGCTGGGGTCCGCGAGGAACAGGCAGTAGCTGCCCAGCCCCCACGCCTCGTGCGAGGAGACCGAGTCCGCCACCTGGTAGGCGGCGTAGCCGTGCCGCGAACCGTCCATCCAGGCCGCCTGGTTGGGCGGGTCGTACGGCATCTCGTTCTGGAAGAAGTACGTCCGTCCGGCGTCGCCGTTCCAGAGCACCTCGGTCTTCTGGTGGTGCTCCACGAACAGGCCGTACATCGTGACGCGCGCGCCGTTGACGACCAGGCCGGTGTCGCTGGTGTTGACGTCCCAGCCGACACCGCTGCCGTGGTCGGCCCGCCACAGCCACAGGTTGTCGCCGATCACGTCGGAGCTGTTGATCTCGACGCTGACGGTGGCCTTGCCGGCCTGCGCGCCGCCGATCCGCACGAACACGTCCTGGAGGAGCGTCGGGTCGCCCGCGTGGCCGCCGTCGGCGCCCCGCGGTCCGACGCGGACCAGCACCGCGGAATTCGTGGCGCCCGCGTCGATCAGCAGCCCGGAGATCTTCACACCGTCGACGTCGGCGACGGACAGCGCGGTGATGCCGTTGTCCGGCAGCAGCGTGGCGATGCCCAGGCCCAGCACGACCGTGCCCGCCCGCGTCACCTCCACGGTCTGGTCGAGGGCGTACACGCCCGGTGTGACCAGCAGGTGCTTGCCCTGCGCCAGCGCGGAGTTGATCGTGGCCGCCGAGTCGCCCGGCTTCGTGATGTAGAAGTCGGTCAGCGGGATCGACTCGCCCTGCGCGCCGCCGTTCCAGGTCACCCCGCGGGCGTTGCTGTGCAGCGCGGGCACGAACACCTGGTACGCGCCGGACCCGTCCACGTACAAGAAGGGCTTCTCCCGGATCACCGGGGCGCTGTCGACCACCGTGTGGGAGGGGTCGGGGAAGTTCTGCGGCGGTGCGCCGTCCACGCCGACGAAGACCATGTTCCATACGGAACCGGCCCATTCGCCGAGCGCGCTGTTCCGGGTCAGCCACTGCTGCTGGGAGCCGGACACGACCCGGCCGTCCACCTTGCAGTCGGCCATGAAGCCGCCGCTGGACCAGCCGTCGTAGCCGTTCCACAGCGGGACCTCGCCGCGGATGTGCACGCGGCGCAGCGGGGCGGCCTGCGAGACCGCCCAGCGGTTGGAGCCGCCGGTCGGGGTGACCGACAGATTCTCGGCGCTGCGCCAGAAGTTCTGGGTGGCGTTGCCCTGCATCCAGTCGGCCTCGACGTGCACCAGGCCGTGGATGTCGACGTCGTCGGGGGACAGGCCGAGCCCGGCGACGTGGGTGTAGAAGCCGACGTTGACGTCGAGTCCTTCGTACGTGCCCGGCTTGAAGAAGAGCGCGAAGCGGTCGGTGCCGAACTGGTTGGACTCCTGGCGGCGGAAGACGTCCGAGACCTTCGCCTGGATGTCGGCGATCGGCATCGAGGGGTCGAAGACCAGGACGTTGGGGCCGAAGTCGGGGTCCGCGGCGGCGGCGCGCGGACCGGCCGTCGTACCGGCCGTCGAACCGGCCTTCGTACCGTTCGCGCCGGACGCGGTGGCCGCGGTGGCCGCCGAGGCGCGGCCCGCCAGTACCGGGGTGGCCGCGAGGGCCGCCAGCGCGCCGAGGGCCGCGCGCCGGGAGAAGACGGATGTCACCGGTGAGCCGGGTGTGCCGGTCGTGCTGCTTGTGCTGCTTGTGGGGGGTTGAGAGGGGGGAAGTGCGGGGCTGTTCATAGATCACCTGTGTGTTGGGGGGACAGGTTTCCGGAGAGCGCTCTCCCACGGGGTCGGGTAAAGCCCGGCCCGCGCGGGAGAGCGCGGTGTCCGGGCTTACGGCAGTTGGTAGTTCTGGTTCAGAGCCGCGCCCTTCTGAGGCTGCGACTGGTCGTAACCGCGGGCGTCGCACTGGAGTCCACCGTTGATGCAGTGGGTGACCAGCGCGTTGAGGGTCGCGGCGTCCCAGTCGTTGAAGAAGTCGTAGTGGAAGGAGAAGCCCTGGCCACTGGAGAGGTGGACCTGCGACATGTCGCCGTTCACCGGCCAGGCCATCTTGAACTCGATCATCGGCAGGGCGACCGGGTGGTCGGCCGGGCAGACGTTCTGGTTGGCGCCGCCGGCGACCGGGTAGGCCATGTGACTCTTGTGGTCCGGCACGTCCAGGTGGATGCCGTCCCAGCAACTCGGCGCCTGGAGACGGATGTTGAGCTGCGTGTCAGGCGTGTTGGGGCAGCTCACCGGGATGTTCCAGTTGTGGTAGCTGGTCCCGCACTCCCAGCCCTCGACGGTGCCCTTGAGGTGCTGGAACTCGTCCTGCGTCTGGCTCGGGCTGCCGACCACGAAGCGCAGGCCCTTGGGGAAGGGGCGGACGCTGGTGTAGTCGTTCACGGACGACTTGTAGTAGATCGTCTGCGTGCCGACCGGCAGGATCTTCTGGGTGCCCTTGAACAGACTCGGCATCCAGTACGCCGACTTGTCGCCGGGCGCCAGACACACCGTGTTACCGGTCTCCAGCGAGGCCGTCGTGGAGTTGCCGTTCGTGCTGGTGTTGCCCATGAAGGTGTGGTCGTGCGACGCCCCCGGCTGGCCGGGGAAGACGATCGGGTCGTCCGGCGCCGTGTGCGTGGGGGCACACTGGGCCTGGAACTCGTGGAAGTACGCGTGCGGCGGCTCGTACGTCGACGGCGTCACGCCGGTGACCGGCGGGTTCGCCATGATGTAGCCGTCGCCGTCCGGGTCGTCGCCGGACGCCAGTCCGTTGCCGGTCAGCGGCATCGCCATGCCGGGCATCCCGGCGTGGTCGGCCGCGTGGTCCGCGGCGGCCGGTGTGCTGGCGGAAGCGTTTCCGGTCGTCATCGCGACCCCGCCGATACCGAGGCCGGTAGCGGCGAGTGACAGGGCTATGAGCAGCCCCGGGATCCTTCTGGTCCTCCGTGCCATGGAGACCTCCTGCTTGATGGTGCGCATGGGGGGCTGACGGCACGACGTGGCGGCAGGCGTCATGACGGGCCGTCAGTTGGGAGAGCGCTCTCCCAGGTACGGAATGTTCCGCTCCCGCTAAGGACATGTCAACGGTTGATGAATCGGCCCCGCTGCGCGAGCCGGGCATTCCGCCACCCCCCGACCACCCTGGCCTGCAAGCCCTCCACTTCTTGCGGATTTCGTGAAGGTCCACCCCCTGCCCTTGGCCTATACCAACCCCCGGTACCACGCGCTGGCGTAGTCAGCGGTCCCCCCGCCGGGCCGCCCCTTGGGCACGGGCGGGTGGTGCCCCGCCGCCGTGCGGTTCTCGGCCGGCCCCGCCGCCCGGGCGCTGCGTGCTGGCGTAATCAGCGGCCCCCCGCCGGGCCGCCCCTTCGGCACGGGCGGGTGGTGCCGCGCCGCCGTGCGCTGGCATACGCGGCGGTCGCCCCGCCGGGCCTGCGGCGTGGACGCTGGGGTGTCACCCCCGGCCGTTGGGTAACCGGCAGGGCTCCGGCGCGGTGCCGCGCCCCATCGGGCGGGGCCTTCGCCCGGTTCAGCGCCGCGCCCCGGACGCATGCCGGGCGACCGGCGTCGGGCGGTCAGCTGCCGAGCCTGCCCCGCAGCGCGGACGGTGTCGCATGCCGTCCCGTTGATGTTGCGCGCTGCCCGGGCTACCTGCTGCCGTTCCCGCGTCCGCGTCTGCCGCTGCTCCTGCGGGCACCATCGCCCAGCCCGCGTGCAGTGCGCGCTCGCGCCCGCGTATGTCGCCGTCGCCGCTCCCGAGTCTGCGGAGTTGCGGCCCCACCCCGCAGGGCAAGTGCGTGCCCACTACCGTGCGCGAGCATGCGGTCGTTGCCGCCCCGTGGTGCACCCGTGCCGCGCTGGTGCCGTCGCGGCTCTCGTGCCGCCACCGCCCCGCAGGGCGGTACCCGCCCGTGCCCGCGCCGTGCGCGTCCGCGCCTGCCGCCGCCGCGGCTACCCAATGGCGCGCGCCCGCCCCCCCGCGGCGGCGACAGCACGCACCCGTGCCGCCACCGCCCCGCAGGGCGGTACCCGCCCGTTCCCGTGCCGCACGCGCCCGCGGCTACCGCCCCCACGCGGCGCGGCCCCCCGGCGGGGCGGCAGAGCCGTAGGCGGTGAGCTTCCCGCAGGGGTCAGGCGCCTTGGCGGCGGGGGATGGTGGTGAAGGTGGGGGAGGGGGAAGGGTCTTGGAAGAAGTCGTTGCCCTTGTCGTCGACGACGACGAAGGCGGGGAAGTCCTCGACCTCGATCTTCCAGACGGCTTCCATGCCGAGTTCGGCGTATTCGAGGACGTCGACCCGCTTGATGCAGTCCTGGGCGAGGCGGGCGGCGGGGCCGCCGATGGAGCCGAGGTAGAAGCCGCCGTGGGCGGCGCACGCGTCGGTGACCTGCTTGCTGCGGTTGCCCTTGGCGAGCATCACGAAGGAGCCGCCCGCGGCCTGGAACTGCTCGACGTAGGCGTCCATCCGGCCCGCGGTGGTCGGCCCGAAGGAGCCCGAGGCGTACCCCTCGGGCGTCTTGGCCGGGCCCGCGTAGTAGACGGCGTGGTCGCGCAGGTACTGCGGCATCTCCTCGCCCGCGTCCAGCCGCTCCTTGATCTTGGCGTGCGCGATGTCGCGGGCCACGACCAGCGGCCCGGACAGCGAAAGCCGGGTCTTCACGGGGTACTTGGTCAGCTCGGCGCGGATCTCGTCCATCGGCCGGTTGAGGTCGACGCGTACGACGTCGTCGTCCAGGTGCTCGTCGGTGGTCTCCGGCAGGAAACGCGCCGGGTCCGTCTCCAACTGCTCCAGGAAGACACCCTCTGCGGTGATCTTCGCCAGCGCCTGCCGGTCCGCCGAGCAGGACACCGCGATGGCGACCGGGCACGACGCGCCGTGCCGCGGCAGCCGCACCACCCGCACGTCGTGGCAGAAGTACTTCCCGCCGAACTGCGCCCCGATCCCGATCCTCTGCGTCAGCTCGAAGACCTTCTGCTCCAACTCCTTGTCCCGGAAGCCGTGTCCGGCCGCCGAGCCCTCGGCGGGCAGCTCGTCCAGGTAGTGCGCGGACGCGTACTTGGCCGTCTTCAGGGCGAATTCGGCGCTGGTCCCGCCCACCACGATCGCCAGGTGGTACGGCGGACAGGCCGCCGTACCCAGCGAACGGATCTTCTCCTCAAGGAACTTCATCATCGACGCCTCGTTCAGCACCGCCTTCGTCTCCTGGTAGAGGAAGGACTTGTTGGCGCTGCCACCGCCCTTGGCCATGAAGAGGAACTTGTACGCGCCGCCGTCCGTCGCGTACAGCTCGATCTGCGCGGGCAGGTTGGAGCCGGTGTTCTTCTCGTCCCACATCGTCAGCGGGGCCATCTGCGAGTAGCGCAGATTGAGCTTGGTGTACGCGTCGTAGATCCCGCGCGACAGCGCTTCCTCGTCACCGCCCGCGGTGAGGACCTGCTGGCCGCGCTTGCCCATGACGATCGCCGTACCGGTGTCCTGGCACATCGGGAGCACGCCGGCCGCCGCGATGTTCGCGTTCTTCAGCAGGTCGAGCGCGACGAATTTGTCGTTGGGGCTCGCCTGCGGGTCGTCCAGGATGCGGCGGAGCTGCGCGAGGTGGGTCGGGCGCAGGTAGTGGGAGATGTCGTGCATCGCCTCGGCCGCGAGCAGTCGCAGCGCCTCCGGATCGACCGTGAGGAACGTACGCCCGTCCGCCTCGAAGGTGCTGACACCCTCGGCGGTGAGCAGGCGGTACGTGGTGGGGTCCTCGCCGAGGGGAAGCAGATCCGTGTAGGCGAACTCAGGCATGGGGCATTCCTCACTCGGCGGCGGCGCTGCGGCCTCCCGATTCTAGAACGCCCCCGAACGGCCGGGCGGGCCGGACCCCTAGGGGGTACTTCGGGGTAGTCGCGATCTATCGCGTCTGTGTACCGTAGGGACGTGGACGAATCGCAGCTCCAGAAACGCGCGCAAGAGCAGCCCCAGCCGGTGCGTACGGGCAAGCCCACCGCGGAAGCGGACCTGCGGGCGTCGGACGCGGACCGGGACCGGATCGCCGACATCCTGCGCGAGGCCCTGGCCGAGGGCCGTCTGGACTCGTCGGAGCACTCCGAGCGGCTCGACCAGGTCTACGCGGCCAAGACGATGGGCGAACTGGAGCCGCTGGTACGGGATCTGCCGGTGGGCAGGACCAGCGCACCGGCGCCCGCCCCCGCGGCCCGCGGCGGTTACCACTACGCCCCCGACCCCAGCGGCGAGAACCCGAACCTGGTCGGCATCCTCGGCGGGGCCGAGCGCAAGGGCCGCTGGCGCGTCGGCCACCGGATCACCGCGGTCGCGATCATGGGCGGCGTCGAGATCGACCTCACCGAGGCCACGTTCACCTCGCCCGAACTGGTCATCCACTGCACCGCGATCATGGGCGGCATCAGCGTCAAGCTGCCGGAGAACGTGACGCTGCGCGGCGGCGGGGTCGTCGGCATCATGGGCGGCTCCGACGTCAAGGCGTTCGAGGCGCCGGACGCCGACGCGCCGGTGGTCCGCATCGACGGCTTCGCCTTCTGGGGCGGCGTCGAGGCGAAGGCCAAGCGCGGCAAGAAGGTCAAGGACTGGACGAATAAGAACCTCGAGAGCTGAGGCGCGGGACCGGTCGGGGGAGCCTCCGGCGCCGGGGTGAGGCGGCCTCGGGCACGGGTGAGCGGGCAGCGGCGGTTTCACGCCCCCCGACTCCGTAACGGCTGTGATTGATGGTGCGTAAGTGCGCCAAGCATCGTGCGTGTTTCCGCCATCCGCAGGTCACAGGCTTGCGGGGCTCTCGCGCCGGGCGAACACGGTGCGCATGAAGTCGCGTACAGCGGGTAGGGGTTCGAGCACGCCGCCGCACTGCCGCCGTTGAGATCCGCGCCCGCCGGGGGAGTGGTCGGTGACGCGCCAGGGTGGCAATCGCCGAGCCGTCGTCAGGAGTATCCCGTGCTTCAACCGATCGAGCCCGTCACGGACACCGCCTACCCGCCCGGTCATCCGCGGGATCTGGGCGGGCCCTGGCACTCGGAGGCCGCCTGCCGCAGTGACGAGGCGGGGCTGTTCTTCGCCCCGTCGAAGGAGCCCACTGCCGCTCGTCTGTCCCGGGAGGAGGCGGCCAAACGCGTGTGCGCGCGCTGCCCGGTGATGCTCGAATGCCGTGAACACGCCCTGCTCCAGCCGGAACCGTACGGGGTGTGGGGCGGCATGACCGCCGCCGAGCGCCGCGTGGTGCTGGCCCGCCGCCGCCGTCGCGAGGTCGAACTCCAGCGCCCCGACCCGCAGATCGCCGCCGCGGGCTGACCGTACGGCTCAGCGGCTCAGGAGTTTCGTCGGCCGGGCGCCGCCCGCCGCGCCGCATCCGGGAATACGGGGCCCGAGTGCGCCGCGGCAGGCGGCAGCCGACGTACCGAAGGACGTACCGAAGGCGGGGAGCGGGCCTCAGCGCGCCCGGTCGAAGTCGATCGCGCTGTACGCCCGCAGCTTGGACAGCCGGTGCGTGGAGTCGATCTGCCGGATCGTGCCGGACTTGGAGCGCATCACCAGCGACGAGGTGGTGGCGGTCTCCGCGCGGTACCGCACCCCGCGCAGCAGTTCGCCGTCGGTGATCCCGGTGGCGACGAAGAAGACGTTCTCGCCGCTGACCAGGTCCTTGGTGTGCAGAATCCGGTCCAGGTCGTGCCCGGCGTCCAGCGCCCGGCGCCGCTCGGCGTCGTCCTTGGGCCACAGCCTGCCCTGGATCGTGCCGCCGAGGCAGGTGATCGCGCAGGCCGCGATGATGCCCTCGGGCGTGCCCCCGATGCCCAGCAGCATGTCCACGCCGGTGCCCTCGCGCACCGCCATGATTGCGCCCGCCACGTCGCCGTCGGCGATGAACTTGATCCGGGCGCCGGTCTCGCGGATCTCCTTCACGATGCCGTCGTGCCGCGGCCGGTCGAGCACCACGACGGTGACGTCCTCGGGCGCGCTGCCCTTGGCCTTGGCGACCCGGCGCACATTGACCGCGGGCGGCGCGGTGATGTCGACGTACTCGGCGGCCTCGGGGCCGACCACCAGCTTGTCCATGTAGAAGACGGCCGAGGGGTCGAACATGGTGCCGCGGTCGGCGACGGCGAGCACCGCCACCGCGTTCGGCATGCCCTTGGCGGTCAGCGTGGTGCCGTCCACCGGGTCGACGGCGACATCGCACTCGGGCCCGGTGCCGTCACCGATCCGCTCGCCGTTGTAGAGCATCGGCGCCTCGTCCTTCTCGCCCTCGCCGATGACGACGACGCCGTTCATCGAGACGGTGTGGACGAGGGTGCGCATCGCGTTCACCGCGGCGCCGTCGGCCCCGTTCTTGTCGCCCCTGCCGACCCAGCGTCCGGCCGCCATCGCGGCGGCCTCGGTGACGCGTACGAGTTCCAGTGCCAGGTTGCGGTCAGGGGCCTCCGGGCTCACTTCGAGCTGGGGCGGCAAATGCTGTTCGGTCATCACGCGCACCTTTCTGTACGAGGACGGCCGGAATATGAGGGTGTTCCGACCCTATCGGTTCGGCGCGAATATGAGCAGGGTGCACGTCACATGAGCGCCTGGTGCCCGGTGCGGGCCGGGGCCCGCGGAGGGTGCGGACCCCGGCGTCCGGGGCCGTTCCCGGCATGGGGGACGATGGTCGGGTGGCAGCAGACAAACGTGGCAACAAGACCGTGCGGGACCTGGTGCTGTCGATGGCGGTGATCGGCGCCGTCGCCGCCCTCATCTATGTGTTCATCCCGCACGACTCGAAGGCCGACCCGACCAAGCCGGTCACCTTCTCGGTGGAGCTCGGCCAGGCGCGGCGCGACGCGCCGTACAAGGTGGCGGGGCCCGAGGGGCTGCCCGCGACCTGGCGGGCCACCTCGGTCACCTACAGCGCGGCCGACCCGCAGGCGGTGACCTGGCACATCGGCTTCGTCGACCCCGAGGACCAGTACGTCGCCGTCGAGCAGAGCAACGCCGCGGCCGAGCCGTACATCAAGGACGTCACCTTCGGCGCGCACCGCGACGGCGGCCGTACGGTCACCGCGGGCGGCCTGGTCTGGGAGCGCTACGCGGGGCCGAAGTACAACGCGCTGGTCCGCAAGGAGCAGGGCGTCACCACGGTGGTACTGGGCACCGGCAAGGACGCGGAGCTGACGACGATGGCCGCCGCGCTGAAGGAGCGCGGCGGCCAGTAATCGGTAGCCGGTCATACGGACGTACGTGTGACCAGGTGTCCGGTCATACGGACATACGTCGGTCCGTCGTACGGATCAGACGGTCGTCACGACCTGCTCGTACGACAGGCGCGGGTTGCGGTCGTACCAGGCGGCCTCGCCCGGCTTGCCTATGTTGACCACGGCCAGCACCGAGTGCTCGCCGTCCGCGAAGAACTCCTTGTTGATGCCGTCGGCGTCGAAGCCGGTCATCGGGCCGGCGGCCAGACCGGCGGCGCGGACGCCGATGATGAAGTAGCCGACCTGGAGCGCGGCGTTCAGCGCGGCGGACTGCTCGCGGACCGGGCGCTCGGCGAAGATCACGTCCTTGGCCTGCGGGAAGACCGGGAGCAGGGTGGGCAGCTCCTCGTGGAACTCGTTGTCCGCGGCCAGGATCGCCACCAGCGGCGCGGTCGACGTCTTCGCCTTGTTGCCCTCGCTCATGTGCCGCACCAGGCGCTCGCGCCCCTCTTCGGTACGGGCCAGGACGACGCGCAGCGGCTGCTGGTTGAACGCGGTCGGCGCGTACTTCACCAGGTCGTAGATGGCCTGGACCTGCTCGTCGGTCACCGGCTCGTCGGTGAACGTGTTGGCGGTGCGGGCCTCACGGAAGAGCAGGTCCTGGGCGGCGGTGTCGAGCACGAGAGTCATGCGGGATCCTCAGGTCTTTCGGTCGTGCGAGGGGGGCGCGCCGGGGGGCGGCGCGTCGGAACACTCCGACCAACCTGGGTGAACGTTCAACCATTCCCTGGGGCAAGTGTGACCCCTGTCACTCCTGTGCGGCCCCCGTGACCCCTTCCGCCTCCTCGTCGTCCTCCTCCGCCGCCAGCGCCGCGTCCAGCCGGGCCCGCGCGCCCTCCAGCCAGCGGCGGCAGACCTTGGCCAGCTCCTCGCCCCGCTCCCACAGGGCCAGGGATTCCTCCAAGGTCGCGCCGCCCGCTTCCAGCCGCCGTACGACGTCCACCAGCTCGTCGCGCGCCTGCTCGTACCCGAGGGCCGCGCTACCGCTCTCCCGGTCCGCCGTATCGGTGGTGTCTGCCGTGTCTGCCATGGGGGCAAGCCTAGGCGCGGGGTGGGACAGGTCAGGCGAAGCGCACACCGACATCAGCGCGCGACACCGAACCGCGTGACGACGACATCAGCGCGCGCCGCCCACGCCCACCCCGGCATCACTCCGTGACGCGCACCGTGAAGTCGCCCTCGGCCACCCGCGCCCGCAGCGCGTCGTCCGGGGCCACCTCCGCCGGGTCCCGTACCACCGAGCCGTCCTCGCGCTGGAGCACCGCGTACCCGCGGCGCAGCGTCGCGGCCGGGGACAGCGCGACCACCCGCGCCAGGGTGTGCGAGAGATCCGCGTCGGCGCGCTCCAGCAGATGGCGCAGCGTACGGCGGGCCCGGTCCACCCGGTCGGCCACCTCCGCCGCGCGGCCGTCGATCATCCCGTACGGCGCCGCCATCGACGGACGGCTCAGCGCCGCCTCCAGGCCGCGCTCCTCCCGGTCCAGCAGCCCGCGCATCACCCGCAGCGCCCGGTCCCGTACCAACTGGACGCGCGCCAGCTCCTCGCGCACATCCGGCACGATCCGCTTGGCCGCGTCGGTCGGGGTGGACGCCCGCAGGTCGGCGACCAGGTCGAGCAGCGGCGAGTCCGGCTCGTGGCCGATCGCCGAGACCACCGGGGTCCGGCAGGCCGCGACCGCGCGGACCAGCTCCTCGTCGGAGAACGGCAGCAGGTCCTCGACGCTGCCGCCGCCGCGCGCCACGACGATCACGTCGACATCCGGACGCGCGTCCAGCTCCCGTACCGCCTCGATCACCCGCGGCACCGCGCTCGCGCCCTGCACCGGCACATTGCGCACCTCGAAGCGGACGGCGGGCCAGCGCAGCCGCGCGTTCTCCCGCACGTCCCGCTCGGCCGCCGAGGCGCGGCCGGTCACCAGGCCGATGAGCTGCGGCAGAAACGGTATGGGCCGCTTGCGGTCCAGCGCGAAGAGCCCCTCGGCCGCCAGCGTCTTCTTCAACTGCTCCAGGCGCGCCAGCAGTTCACCCACCCCGACCGGGCGGATCTCCACCGCGCGCAGCGAGAGCTGGCCGCGCGGCCCGTACCACTCGGGCTTGGCGTGCATCACCACCCGCGCGCCCTCGCCGACCACGTCCGCGACCTGCTCGAAGACACCGCGGAAGCACGTCACCGTGATCGACACGTCGTGCGAGGGGTCGCGCAGCGTCATGAACACCACGCCCGCGCCCGGCCGCCGCGACAACTGGGTGATCTGCCCCTCCACCCACACCGCGCCCAGCCGGTCGATCCAGCCGCCGATCAGCCGCGACACCTCACCGACGGGGATCGGCGTCTGCGCCGAGGTGTTCAGAGCCATGCCCGCAGCGTAGTGGGCGTGACCGACACCGCCGCCGAACGGCCGCACCCCCGTACGCCCCCGCGCGTGCGATCAGCGCCCCCGTACGATGGACCCCATGACTGCCGCTACGAGCCCCCGCCGCGTCCTCCTCGCCGCCCCCCGCGGGTACTGCGCGGGCGTGGACCGGGCCGTGATCACCGTCGAGAAGGCGCTGGAGCAGTACGGCGCCCCGGTCTACGTGCGCAAGCAGATCGTGCACAACAAATACGTGGTCCAGACGCTGGAGAAGAAGGGCGCGATCTTCGTCGACGAGACGGACGAGGTGCCCGAGAACGCCATCGTGATCTTCTCCGCGCACGGCGTGGCCCCCGTCGTCCACGAGGAGGCCGCCCAGCGCAGCCTCGCCTCGATCGACGCGACCTGCCCGCTGGTGACCAAGGTCCACAAGGAAGCCGTCCGCTACTCCAAGGACGACTACGACATCCTGCTGATCGGCCACGACGGCCACGAAGAGGTCGTCGGCACGATGGGCGAGGCGCCCGACCACATGCACCTGGTCGACGGCCCCGCCGATGCCGCCAAGGTCACGGTCCGCGACGAGTCCAAGGTCGTCTGGCTCTCCCAGACCACCCTGTCGGTGGACGAGACGATGGAAACCGTGGACGCGCTCAAGGAGCGCTTCCCCAACCTGCTCTCGCCGCCCAGCGACGACATCTGCTACGCCACGCAGAACCGCCAGGTCGCGGTCAAGCAGATCGCCGCCGACGCCGACCTGCTGATCGTGGTCGGCTCGCGCAACTCCTCCAACTCCATCCGGCTGGTCGAGGTCGCCCTCCAGTCCGGCGCCGGCGCGTCGTACCTGGTCGACTTCGCCGAGGAGTGCGACGAGGCGTGGCTGGACGGCGTCACCACCGTCGGCGTCACCTCCGGCGCGTCCGTCCCGGAGATCCTGGTCGACGGCGTCCTGGACTGGCTGGCCGAGCGCGGCTACGCCGATGTGCAGGTGGTGACCTCCGCCGAGGAGTCCATCCAGTTCTCGCTGCCCAAGGAACTGCGCCGCGATCTGCGTGCCGAGGCCGCCGCCGGGGAATCCGCCAAGAGGTGACTTTTTCCCGTCACCTCTAACCTGGGGGCCATGAATATGTTCGGTGTGGACATCGGTGGTACGGGAATCAAGGGCGCTCCGGTCGATCTGGACCAGGGCGCCCTGTCGGACGATCGCTACAAGATCGACACCCCTCAGCCCGCGACTCCGGAGTCGGTGATCGACGGGGTGCACCAGGTCATCGAGCACTTCGGCTGGTCGGGCCCGGTCGGCGTGACCTTCCCCGGGGTGGTGGTGGACGGCACCACCCGTACGGCGGCCAACGTGGACGGCGGCTGGGTCGGCCTGGACGCGCGCGGGATGCTCGGCGACCGCCTCGGCCTGCCCGTGGTGGTGCTCAACGACGCGGACGCGGCGGGTGTCGCGGAGATGACGTTCGGCGCGGGCCGCGGCCGGGGCGGCACGGTCATCATGCTGACGCTGGGCACCGGCATCGGCAGCGCCCTGTTCGTGGACGGCAATCTGGTGCCCAACACGGAACTGGGCCACCTGGAGCTGCACGGGCACGACGCGGAGAAGAAGGCGTCGGTCAAGGCCCGCGAGGACGAGGACCTGAGCTGGGAGCACTGGGCGCACCGGCTCCAGAAGTACCTGGCGCACGTGGAGATGCTCTTCTCGCCCGACCTGTTCGTGATCGGCGGCGGCGTCAGCCGCAAGTCGGAGAAGTTCCTGCCCCTGGTGAAGGGGATCAGCGCCGAGATCGTTCCCGCTGAACTGCAGAACAACGCGGGGATCGTCGGCGCCGCGATGGCAGCCGCAAAGCTCTGATCCCGACGATCGCGGCGGCCAGCACCGTCCCGGCGTAGAGCCAGCCGGTCATCAGCGCCAGCCCGGTGAAGACGCCGAGCAGATGACCGGCCAGGCCGCCGCCCCCGCTGTCGGCGGTCAGCGCGATGCCCACGGCGAAGGCGATCGGCGCCGCCACCGGGGCCGCCACCAGGTCGTACGGGCGTACGTACACCGCCGCCGCCACGGACACCGCGACGAAGACCAGGCCGAAGAAGACGCCGGGGCCGTCGAAGAGCAGGACGTCGATCCCGCCGCCCGCGACCGTCACGGCGGTGGTCAGCAGCCCGGTGCCGAGGCCGGTCAGCCGTGGCCTGGGCCGCTGGGCGGTACGCAGCCGGTGGACGGTCTGCCGTACCGCGGTGGCCATGACGGCCTGCCGGGGGCGCGGGGCGCGGTACACCCCGACTGTGGCCTCTCCGCCGGGTCCCGGAGCGGCACCTGAACGCGCACTGTGTTGGTCCACCTACTTACAGTAGGCACGGCAGTCGGGTGATCGCACGGCGGGACACGCGCTTTGCCCCTCCGGGGCGGGGCGGGGCTTTTTGGCGCGCGCGTCCTCGGAGCGGTCCCCGTACCGGGTGCGGTGACGTCCTCGGGCCGGTGTTCGACGGGCGGCCGGGCGGTACGGCGGCGGCCCGTAGACTGGTGGCCGTCCGAACACCCACCAGCCCACCGCTCCGGGAAGTCTCCACGTGTCGCTCTCCATCGGAATCGTCGGTCTGCCGAATGTCGGCAAGTCGACGCTCTTCAACGCCCTGACCAAGAACGACGTGCTGGCGGCCAACTACCCGTTCGCCACGATCGAGCCGAACGTCGGAGTCGTGGGCGTCCCCGACGCCCGCCTCGGCACGCTCGCGGAGATCTTCGGGTCGGCGCGGGTGCTGCCCGCCACCGTCGACTTCGTGGACATCGCGGGCATCGTCCGCGGCGCCTCCGAGGGCGAGGGCCTGGGCAACAAATTCCTCGCGAACATCCGCGAGTCCGACGCGATCTGCCAGGTCATCCGGGCCTTCAAGGACGACAACGTGGTGCACGTCGACGGCCGCGTCTCGCCCAAGGACGACATCGAGACGATCAACACCGAGCTGATCCTCGCCGACCTCCAGTCCGTCGAGAAGGCGATCCCGCGCCTCACCAAGGAGGCCCGCCTCCAGAAGGAGAAGGCCGCGGTCCTCGCCGCCGCCGAGGCCGCCCAGGAGATCCTGGCCGCGGGTGACACCCTCTTCTCGCGCGGCATCACCAAGGGCACCGAGCAGGGCACCCTCCTCCACGAGCTGCACCTGCTCACCACCAAGCCGTTCCTCTACGTCTTCAACGTCGACGAGGACGAGCTGGCCGACGAGGACTTCAAGAACGAGCAGCGCGCCCTCGTGGCCCCCGCCGAGGCGATCTTCCTCGACGCCAAGCTCGAGTCCGACCT
Organism: Streptomyces sp. NPDC088197; assembly: GCF_044741185.1. Classification (NCBI taxonomy): domain Bacteria; kingdom Bacillati; phylum Actinomycetota; class Actinomycetes; order Kitasatosporales; family Streptomycetaceae; genus Streptomyces; species Streptomyces sp. NPDC088197. The sequence continues at coordinate 754,731 of NZ_JBIUSD010000002.1, read as the reverse complement.
CGTCGAGCTCGACGACGCCGAAGCCCTCGAACTCCTCCAGTCCGTCGGCCAGGAGGAGCCCGGCCTCGCCACCCTCGCCCGCGTCGGCTTCGAGACCCTCGGCCTCCAGACCTACCTCACCGCCGGCCCCAAGGAATCCCGCGCCTGGACCATCAAGCGCGGCGCCACCGCTCCCGAGGCCGCCGGCGTCATCCACACCGACTTCCAAAAGGGCTTCATCAAAGCCGAGGTCATCTCCTTCGCCGACCTCGTCTCCACCGGCTCCGTGGCCGAAGCCCGCGCCAAGGGCAAAGCCCGCATGGAGGGCAAGGAATACGTGATGCAGGACGGCGACGTGGTCGAATTCCGCTTTAACGTGTAGCCGCTTGCGCGGAGGGCCGTCTGAACTGCGGCGGAGGAGGTGCGCGGCCTCAGGGCCCGCACCGAATCCGCAGGAGCACCGACATCTCGTCCTCCTTCTCAGTAGGCGATACGCCAACCAGCAGGCGTAGCCAATCGCCACTGAGGCAAGCGGAGGTACCCACTCGGGAGAACGCGGCCACGCCGCCCGTATGACCGCCATGGACACCATGCAGCAGGTGAACCCGATGAAATTCAGAGGTTCATTCACCCTCCACCCCAACCAGCGGCGCGCCTGGCAAAAGTCTTTTGGCCACCTTGGTTCCCCAGTCGCGGCGCAGAGGGCTCCAGCGGCCCGGGGCGGCGCGTTGCAGCGCGGCATCCGGGACGTCCTCGCGCACCGCGTGCCCTTCGCCTGCAACGGCTCGGCTGAGGCCGAAAAGGTTATCCCCTCCCGCCTCCCGTAGGCCGCTTGTGCTGTCGGGCCGGCTGAGCATCACCGCATGGCGGCCGTAGCGGCGCGGAAAACCGGTGGGGCGATCGCCGCTGTCATGCGACGATGCGGCTGTTTTGCAGGGGGGAGGACGGTTGTTCGTTTTCGCGTGTGCGGGATGTGGCGGTGAGCTGACCGCGCCGGTGTCGCAGGTCGAGCTGCCGGTCCACGCGTATCAGAAGTCCGGGAACGCGGTGCAGCTCCCGGTGCTCATGGCGCAGGGCACGTTCGCGGTGGACCCGGAGCCCAGCGGGCAGCCGTGGCGGGGGTGGGAGGAGATCGATCCGGACGAGGCGGCGGCCCGGGGCGTCTACGCGCCGGTCACCGAGCTGTCCTACGGGGTACCCGGCGCGGTCGTCATCGCACCCGGAGACGTCCGCGGCACCCTGCTGGTCCCGGAGAAGAACGGGAGCGCCTGCTGCGGCCTCGCCGGGGGCGACGGGCCCAACATGGTGTGCGAGGTGTGCGGCCTGCCCGTGGCGATCCGGATCGACGACTGCTCGCTCTGGCAGGCGGTGTGGCTCGCTCCGGACGCTGTGCGGCGGGTGCGCGTCGACGGCAAGGACGCCGTACCGCTGTCCTGGGGGGAACTGGCGGCGCACGGGCGGAGTACGCCGCCGGTCGTACCGATCACCGGGTGGGGATCATCGAGTGGGCTGTATCACCGGTGGTCGTGGAACCCCCAGTGGGAGGCGGCGGCCGGCCGTGCACTCGCCCACCTGCTGGTGGCCTCGGGCGGTCGCACCGTGGCACTCCCGAACGGCCTGGCCAGGGACGTGTTCCAACGTGCCCTCGACACACTGCTTCCCGCAGGCCCGGCTGCCCTGCGCGCCGACTTCGCGGGACCGGGACTGTCCGGCGCGGACGCCGACATCCTCTTCGTCCCCACCCACCCGCAGACGGGGGAGATCTGGAGCCCGGACGCCTCCGCTCAGTGCGTGCCCCTGCCGTTCGGCGTCTGGCTCTCCCTGGCCCTTCCCGAACCGGCCCCCCTGCCCCTCATCGCGTCCGGCGTCCTGCCCGACGGTGTCCTGCGCGACGAACCGCTCGCGCCCCACCCCGGCACGCCCTTCCGGATCGACCAGAACGCTTTCGAGTACGCCCTCGTCCGGCTGCCGGCCGTCCGCAGCCCGTGGCTGCGCCGGATCCTCGACCACCTCACCCGGCCGGTGCGGGCCCGTCTCTTCTGACCAGGCTCGCCGATCGGGAAGCCGGCGGGCGGATTTCGCCAGAAGGGCAGCACGGCGATGAGCGTGAAGGCATCGGTGTCCCCGCACGGGAAGTACGTGTCCCCGGCACCGGGCCGAGTCCGGTGGGAGCCGGTCAGGTCCCTTGGTCTGATCCTGGCCGCTCGCCTGACAACAGCCCTTGCGAAACCGTACAGTTGAGGCTGTATCAGCTCACGGGGCACGACCTTGGGGCGCAGGGGGGAAACGTGGTGGGTTCGGTGTCGGAAGCCTGGTTAACGTCCTGGTTAGAGTTCAGGCGTACCCGCTGAGATGGACATGGTCGGGGAGATCGGCGCGTGGCCTGCCCTGCGAGGCAGAGGCCAGGGCGGCTTCGAGGGCGGGAGTGCCTCCCAGGCTGATCACCAAGGGGGCAATCCGCATACGGAGCAGCGCGCCACCGTGGTTCCGCAGGAGGCACAGGACGCCATCGTCCGCGTGCTTCCCGAGAAGCCGCTGACCAACCTTCCCCGCACGGCGATACGCGAGTTGGTCGGACGCGGTCGAGAACTCGCCGCGATACGAGAGGCGTTGACCGAAGGCGTCGGTGTCGTCTGCCAGGCGGACACACTGCGCGCGCTCGGAGGTGTCGGCAAGACCTCGCTCGCGCTGGACTACGCCAGGAGCTCCGGCGCGGACTACCGGGTGATCTGGTGGGTGTCGGCCGAGTCCGAGGAACAGATCGACGCGGCCTTCGGGGACTTGGCCGGATTCCTGCACCCGTCGTGGGCGCTGACCGCCGAGCCCAAGGTCCGTACGGAGTGGGCGCTGAGGTGGCTGTGCCACCACCACGACCGTTGGCTGGTGGTCTACGACAACGCGGAGAACCCCGTGGACCTCAACCCTCGGATCAGCCGCCTGCTCGGGCACGGGCATCAACTGGTCACCACCCGCAGGGCCTCCGGGTGGCACTCCGCGGCGCGGGCGATCCGCCTCGACGTCCTCGACCCGGATTCGGCGGCCGAACTGCTCTGCCAGGGCGCTCTTCCGTACGGCGGCGCGGGCAGCGCGGAACGGAACCAGGCGCGGCTGCTCGCCGCCGACCTGGGACGGCTGCCGCTGGCCCTCGCGCAGGTGGGGGCATATCTGCACCAGACCGGGCTGGGGTTCGCGGAGTACCGCACGCGGCTCGGACAGACGCCCGATGCCCTGTGGGAAGCGGGCGCCGTGGACGAGCCCGCGGCCGACATCATCCGCCGGATCTGGCGGATGAGCCTCCCGGCGATCCGTCGCAAGCGGGAGTTCGCGGTCGACCTGCTGAAACTGCTGGCCTGGTACGGGCCGGAGCCGCTGTCCACCGACATGCTGCGGTCGCTCGAAGACGAAGGACACGACGTACGCGAAGCGCTGAACGTGCTCTCCGCCTACGCTCTGGTGACCCCGGGGGACGGCACCATCACCGTGCACCGCCTGCTGCGTACGATGCTGCGCGCCGAATCCGACGGCGCCGTTCACCGCGCCCGCGCGAAGCACGTCCTGGCCCGGAGCATCGCCGAAGCCGCCCGAATCGAAGCGGCCCGAATCGAAGCCGCGACCGAAGCCCCGCAAGACCTCCCCACCCCAGTTCAAGAAGACGACAGCCGCCTCTGGGCTGCCAACCTCCCTCACATCCAGGCCCTCGCGTCCACTGAACCCTCGGACGAACCGACCCTGGAGGTCATCGCCCTCTACCGCCGCGCCGTACATGTACTCGTCGCACGCGAGCACCGCGTCCTCGCGCTGCCGCTGCTGACGGCCGTGGTCGACGGCCAGACCCGCCTGCTGGGCGCCGAGGCGGCCGAAACGCTGGACAGCAAAGACGACTTGGCGGTGACCCACAGCAAGGTCGGCGACCCCGAGGAGGGCGTACGGCTGCGCCGAGAGGTGTGGGAGGCGCGGTCACGGCGGCAAGGGCCGCTCCACGCGGCCACGTTGGCCTCGCGCGACGGACTGGCGTACGCCTATCGCAAGGCGGGCGACACGCTGCGCGCGGTCGAGGAGTACGCCGTGGTCACCCTCCAGCGGACCGAAGAGCTCGGGGAGGACGACCCCGCCACGCTGTCGAGCCGTAACGCCCTCGCCTACGCGCGCCAGCGCGCCGGTCTGTACACCGAGGCGGTCCGCGACTTCGAGGCCGTGGTCAGGGACCGCACCCGGGTCCTCGGCGACAGCCACCCGGACACTCTCGCCAGCCGCAACAACCTCGCGTACGCCCACCTCCAGGCGGGCCACCACGACACCGCGCTGTCGACGTACGCCCAAGCGGTCGCCGACCGTCGGCGCGTCCTCGGCATCCACCACCCGGACACGCTGACCAGCAGAGGGTGGCTGGCCGACGCCTACGCGGCGGCGGGTGACGACGTCAAGGCGCTCGAACTGTGGACGGAGGTGGCCGGCGACCGGGCCGCCACGCAGGGCGCGGACCACCCCGACACGCTGCAGAGCCGCAGCGACCTGCTGTACGCCCTGGTCGAGGCGTACGGCGCGCACGCGGCGAAGGCAGACGCCGAGAAGCTGGTGACCGACTGCGTCAGAGTGCTGGGGCCCGACCACCCCGACGCCCTCGAAGCGGTGGACGATCTCGCCTACGTCCACTCGACGGCGCGCGACTACCCGAGGGCCGTGGAGCTCTACAGGGAACTCGTCGAGAAGTTCGCCCGGGTCAGGGGCGAGAACCATACGCGGACGCTCCAGGCCCGAAGGTCGCTGGCGAACACCAGGAACCTGGCGGGGGACAGCCGGCAGGCGGTCCGAGATCTGGAACGGCTCGTCGCGGACGAGACCCGGATCAGAAGCGGGGACCACCTCGCGACCCTGCTCACGCGGCTCTGGCTGTCGCGTGCGTACTGCGATGTCGGTGACTTCCGCACCGCCGTCGAGACCGGCACCGCGCTGGTGGCCGACCACAAGCGGGTGCTCGGGCCGCGCCACCCCAACTCCTTCGCCAGCCGCGCGAACCTCGCCTATCTGCACAGCCTCTCAGGGGATCACCGCCAAGCCGTAGCCGAGTACGAGCAGTTGGTCTCCGATGAGACAGCGGTTCTCGGAGCACATCACCGCGATGTCCTTCTGTCCCGCTCCTCGCTCGGCTTCGCCCGCAGCGCGGCACGGGACTACGCGGGTGCCGCCGCGGACTTCGAGGCGCTTGCCGAGGAACAGGCCCGCACGCTCGGCCCCGACCACCCCGATGCCCTCAGCGCCAAAGAAGCCCTGCGCGACAGCCGCAGAGCCGCGAAGGACCACACCGAAGCGGTGCGCCTGGCAACGGAGTTGGTCGAGACGTGGACTCGCCTTCGACCGGCCGACCACCCTAAGGCACTGTCCGCGCGGGCCTCGCTCGGCTACGCGCTGTGGGTGGCGGGGGACTGGGCACAGGCGACCACGGTCTTCGAGGAACTGACGGCCGCACGCACCCGAGTCCTGGGACCGGACCACGTCGACACCCTCCGGGCGGCCGAAGGTCTGGCCCTCACCCGCAAGCTCCTCGGCGACCACGAGCGGGCGATCCCCGCTTTCGAGGCCCTGCTCGCCGACCGGATACGGGTCCAGGGCGAGCAGCACCCGTCAGTCCTTGGCACCCGTGAGAATCTGGCCGAGTCCTGCCGCGCCGCCGGCTACCACCCGCGGGCGATCGAGCTCTACGAACAGTCGATCCGCATACGTACGCGGGCCGACGGCGTCGACGACCCCGAGGTGCTGGACGCGCGCAGGAGCCTCGCCGTCGTCCGTCGCGACGCGGGCGACCTCAGAAGGGCTCTCGCCGATTTGGAGGCCCTGCTCGCCGACCGGATACGCGTCCAGGGGCCCGACCACCTGGCGACACTGGCCGCCAGGGAGGACGTGGCCTCGACGCTGCGGATCGCAGAGGACTACTCCAGGTCCCTGGCCTGTTACGAGGACGCGGTGGCCGCTCGCCTCCGCGTCCAGGGACCCGACCACGGCGAGACCCTCAACGCCCGTATGTGGTGGGCCTTCACCCACCTGTTCGCGCAGAACTACGAGCAGGCGAAGGAGCAGTGCGAAAGCCTGCTGGCGGACCGGACGCGACTTCAGGGCGCGGAGCACGTCGACACCCTGGAGGCCCGTGAGGACATGGCGCGTGTCCTGCGCTGGTCAGCAGAACACCGGTCGGCCGTCGAGTGGGACACCCGACTGGTCGAGGACCGCACACGCATCCAGGGCCCCGACCACCACGCGACGCTCGTCGCGCGCAAGCACCTCGCGTACGATCACCAGGCGGCGCTCGACTACCGCCGCGCGATCGTCGACGTCAGAGCGCTGCTGATGGACTATCAGCGAGTCCTCGGCCCCGACCACTCCGAAGTCCTCGGCATGCGCTACCACTTGTCCGGAGCCCTGTGGGACGCGGGGGCTCACCACCAGGCGATCCGGGTGCTGGAAGCGCTGGTGGCGGACCGCACGCGGCTGTACGGCGACGGCCACGTCGGTACGTTCGGCGTCCGCGAGCGGATCGCCTTCGTGTACCAGGATGCGGGGGAGTACGCGATATCCGCGGAGCACCTGCGCCGGCTGATCGCCGACCGGGTCGCCGTGCAGGGCGAGCGGCACCAGGACGTCCTCGACAACCGGCGGAGCCTCGCCCGGGTGGACCGGCTGCGGGGCCGGTACGAGGAAGTGATCTCCGAACTGGGGGAGTTGATCAGGACCCTCACCGACATCAATGGCCCCGACCACGAGACCGTCCTCGGATGTCGCACGGATCTCGCCTTCGCCCACCGCGACAACGGCGACGTTGCCGAGGCGATCCGTCAACTGGCCGACATCGCCGAGGACTTCCGCCGCGTCCAAGGGCCGTCCCATCGGGCCACGCTGCGTGCCCTGAGCAGACTCGCGCTCGTTCACACGGAGACCGGTCTGCCCGACCGGGCCGTCGAGACCTGTGAGCGCCTGGTGGAAGAACGCCTTCGCAGGGTGGGCCCCGACCATCCGCTGGTGCTCAGCTCCCGCGCCGACCTGGCCTACGCGCTCCTCCAGGCGGGCGAGCCCGAGCGGGCGGTGGCCGCGTACGAGGAGCTCTTCGCGGACCGGGCACGCCTGTGGATACCGGGGCACCCCGAGAGCGTCAGGGAGCTGGGCCGCGCCCACCGGTCGTCGGACGAACGCGGTGACTTCGTCACCACCGTGGTCACCGCGGCGCACCGGCCGCGCGACGGATATCCCGCACTGGCCGAGAACGTGGCCCGGGCCCTTGGCGAGTCGGGCGACTGGGCCGCCGCCGTCGAACTGCTGGAAGGCGTCCGCGCCGGTCGCGAGGAGGTGTTCGGGCCCCACCACCCGGCCACCCTGGAAACCCGCGGCGAATTGGCCCTCGCCCGGGTCCAACGCGGCGACGAGGTACCGAGAAGCGAATTCGCCGACATCCTCCGCGCGTGGGAGAAGGTGCTCGGACGTGAGCATCCCGGACTGGCCGTGCTCCGCCGCCGCTTCGCTCGCGCCAGCCGCGACTGGGTGCCGAGGGTCAGAATCCTCACCGAGCCGCGCGTAGGCCGGACGGCTTCCATCGAATGGCGCCTGGAGCGTACGGGCGGCACGGACACCGAGGCCGAGGCGGACGAGCGCGATGCGGGCGAACACGATTCGGGCGATGCCGCGGCGACCGAGGATCTCGCGCCGACCCCGCCGACCCTGCTCCTCGTGCTCTCCGCCAAGACGCAGGCATACGTCAGTCCCGCGACGGCGGAGTACTCACCGGGATCCGAACCCCCGCGTTTCGACTTCACGGCGGTGGAGCCCGGAGTGCACCGCATCCGATTCACCGTGTACGACCGCGAATACGGGGTCGTACTCCAGGAGGTCGAGGCGAGCTTCGACGTTCCGGACGCTTCGTAGAGACGCCGCTCCACAGGTACAGGTACAGCAGGAAGAGACCGATGCCATTTCCTCAAGACGCCGATGTCGACGTACTGGACGATCCGTCGTGGCACTATTCCGTGCTACCGCCGCGTGCCGGTGAGCAGCGGCAGGGCGCGCCCGCGGCGACACCGCTGGACCTCGTGGTCTCGCTCCACCGCGAGCGGTCCGACGAGTTGCACATCACCGTCCTCGCGCCGAAGGAGCGGACGCCCAACGCGGGCATCCATTCGGCGCGCCTGTCGACCAGCGCCACCATGGCGGTCAACGCGGGTGCCCGACTGCGCTCGTTGTGGCGCGACCGGTTGATCAACTACGAGTCGCCCGACGAGGAGACGGCCCCGCTCGGCAGCTTTCCCCTGACGGAGGAGGCCGACCTCTCCCAGCTCACCCAAGTCGCCGGAGAACTCACCCGGTTCCTGGTCGGGGAGGGCCACGAACTCCTCGTGGACCTGCTCGACGGACCCGGCCACGAACTGACCGCGGTTCGGGACTTCCTGCTCGGGAAGCTCGGCGGCGCCGAGTCCCTGCGCGTCACGTTCCACTCCGACGTCCATCTGCCGTGGACGATGATGGCCACCGATCCCGAGCTGGAGGGCGACAGTTCGTGGAACGCGTTCCTCGGCCACCGGCACCAGGTGGAACAGACCGGCGAGAACCACGTGGCACCGCAGAACGAGTGGCAGCGGAAGGGCCCACGGCCCGTCACCCGGATCAACACCGACACCCTGCTGGAATCCGTCGGCCGGGCACGCGAGGTCCACAAGCTGCTCGACGAGCAGACCGAACTCACCGTGTGCACCCGGTCCGACGACTTCCTGCGGGATCTCGGCTCGCCCGTGCTGGACGACGAGGTCATCTATTTCTGGTGCCACGGGCACTTCGTGGCCAACGGTTCGTCCCAGCCCCACCTCGTGGTCAGGCTGTCCGACCAGGCCGACATCGACGCGTCCTTGCTGAGGCACAAACGGCGGCGCTACGAGCGGGGCGAGGGGCGCTTCACGCCGTTCATCCTGCTCAACGCCTGCCACACCGGGCAGGCGGCGGGCAGTACGGAACTGGAGCACCTCGGCAAGGCGTTCGTGGGCATGGGTGCGATCGGCGTGCTGGGACCCCAGATCGAAGTGCCGCAGCTCTTCGCCACCGAGTACGCGTACGCCTTCCTCGAGCTCTATCTGACCGGCGAACACACCGCGGGCGAGATCGCGTTGGCCTTGGTCCGCCGTTTCGCCACCGAGTTCCACAACCCGCTGGCCCTCGTCTACTCGCTGCACTGCGGCATCGACAGCAGCCTGAGGAAGGCGGCGTGATACAGACGAAGAAGCGCGGCCGGGGCGCGGGCCCCGACGTCGCCGTACGGGCGATCGACCTCGACGACCGCGGCAGGCTCCTGGTCCCCGGCACCAGTACGCCCGTGCCGACCAACCGCGTCGGCGAATACCTGGCCCAGAACCTGCGCATTCCGGAGCGCGCCACCGATATCTACGTGTACGCGCACGGGTGGCAGACGGCTCCCGAGGCGGCGTCGCGGTCCGCGGCGGCCCTCGTACGGCAGGCGATCACTCTGCGGGCGGCGCGCGGACGGATGTACCCCGGGTTCGGTGACGGCTACCGGCCCTGGGTCGTCGTCGTGCGCTGGCCCTCGTCCAGCCGTATCTCGCTCGGCGGATTCCTGGCGGTCCGGGACCGGGCGCACGCCATGAGCGCGGCCGGGACGGGCCACGCGCCCTATGTGCTCTCCCACCTCCTCGGCTACCTCGACACGCACAGGGCCGACCCCGCGGACCCCGCGGTGATGGCCAACCGGTACGGGCAGTACCTGCATCTCGTCGGGCACTCGTTGGGCGGCCGGTTCCTGTGCGAGGCCGTGCAATGGGCGACGGAACGGCCCGCGCGGCCACGCGTGCTCGGCTGGAGCGCCGCCGCCGATCCGCGGCGGCCCTTCACCGTCGACAGCATGCTGATCTTCCAGATGGCCGCGCCGCGCGACGCGTTCACCGACTCCTTCACCTCGCTGTTCCCTGCCCCCGGCCGGGCTGGCGCGCCCTTGCGGGGTCCGCTGGTCCTCACCCACTCCCGCTGGGACCGGGCGACGGGCTTCTGGCATCTACGGGCGGAAGGGGCGTCGGGGATCGGCCACTCGGGCGTCGGCAGGACGCCCGTACCGCAGTCCTCGATCCGGCTGCGGACGACGCGTACCGCGTACCGGCTGGACGATCTCGACCACCGCATCGTGAACGTGGACGCGGGATGGCTCTACCGGGGTGGTTGGGGGACCCGGCTGTCGCCCGCCGGGGCGCACTCGGACTTCCAGCATCCGGAGTCCTCGCATCTGCTGCTTTCGCTCGCTTCGCACTCGCGGTGACTCGGCCGGTGGGCCGGGGGACGGAGCGGATGGCGGGGAAGTGGAGTGGGCCGCGCGGGGGTTGAGGGCGGAGCTTCTGGCGGGGGACGAGGACGGGGTACGGGAGGTGCGCCCGCGGGGCGAGGCGGCGCCGGAGGGGGCGAAGGGGGACGCGCATTCGTGGGCGGCGCTGGTGATCACGCTGGCGGCGTCGGGGGGAGTGCTGACGACGTTGATCACGGCGGTCAGCGGCTGGCTGGCGCGGCAACGGCCGGACACGACGGTCGTGTGGGAGGTCGGCGGGGACCGCATCACGCTGCCGGGGGCGACCGGGGCCGAACGGGCGCGGCTGATCGGAATCCTGGCCGCACGGCACGACGACGCGTAGCCACGACGACGCGTCGTCAGGAAAGCGGGCGGGAGCGCCAACGCGCAGCCCGGCCAGGGGCGTTCAGGCGGCAGAGCCCGCGCGCTTGAGGCGCAGTGCGGAGACGAGGAAGAAGACCCCGCCGAGGAAGGCGTAACCCGCGAGATTACGCAGGGAGGGATCGTCCTTGCCCGCCTGGGCCACGACGTCAGGGCCTCATGCGGGCCTCAATGGGGCTTCCGCTCTTGGCGGTTCGGCGGTGAGGCCCCTGAAGGTGGTGCGGCCCCACTGGGAGGCGCAGTCGACTGATATGCCGTCAGGCGCCAACCGCTCGTTGAGCCGTACGATCCGGGCCTGCAAGGCGCGGCGGGTCATCGGCTCGTCGGCCGCGCCGAGCAGGAGGCACAGGTCGTGGCAGCACCAGGGGTGCGCGGTGGTGCGGAGGATGTCGAACAGGACCTGCTGGGTGCCGCGATGGGGGCGCGGCGATCCGTGGCGCGGTGCGTCCGGCGGCCGGCGGGGCGAGGACCTGGTGTCGAGCCAGCGCCGTTCGGCGAGGATGCGGCCGGCCAGTTCACGGGGGTCCGTGTCCCGCGGGATGACGTTGGCGGCGCCGGCCAGCAGCAGATCAGCGGAGTCCGTACGGTCGGGCACCAGCACCACCACGGACGACAGGTGGCTGAGGGCGTGGACGCGCTGGCCCAGATCGCCGGTCCCGCGCGGGCTCGGGACGTCCAGCACGGTGAGGGGGGTCCCGGCCCTGCGCAGCAGCGTGCGGTAGGCGGATTCCGAGCCCCAGGGGTGGCACAGCGCGGGCAGAACGTGGTGGGTGCGCAGGGCGCGCAGCAGGGCCGGGGTCCGCTCGCGGTGCAGCGAGAGAACGACGCTCACGGGATACGTGAACTGCTCCTCGGCCGGGACGGAGCGAATTAACTTCTCGCCAAACAGGTCAATAGGCATGGCAATGCCGCTGACACGGACCTCTCCTGTGGACGGTCACGGGAGCCGGGGACGGCACTCGGGTGCGGGAGGCGGGGGACGGGACGCGATGTTACTGACGGCGATCCCCGATTCCCCGTGGCTGAGCACGGGTTGGTCACCGTCTGAGCACGATCGGGCCCCGTGCTGAGCGTGCGGAGGGGCAGGCGGGAGAAGGGCCGGAAGGCCGGCCGGGCCGTCGGTCGCGGTCGGCCGCCGTGCTCCCGGCCGGGTCATACGGTGGGCGGCCACGCGGCGTTGGCCGGTCCGACACCGTGGTGCCATTGGGGTCTGATATATCTGGATGCCTGAATGACCCAACCAATAGGGCCAATTATCGCTCCACAGGGATAGGCAGTACACCGGCCGCCGAGCAACGTCGTTCCGGTCGGCCGGGATTGGGCAGGGGAGGGCAGGTGGTGGAGTGTCTCCCACACGTCCGCGAGCGGTACGCGTCCGGTACGGCGCGAGGTGACGGACATCGTTGTCCCGTCGCTCCCGCGCTGACACCGCGCGGGCCGGTCTCTCGTGGCGCGAGATGAGGACGCATCCGCCCGGACCGCGGAGACCCGCCGGCGCACGCAGGCTCGCGTGACCGGCCGGGAACGACTCACCGAACGAGGACAGTGATGAGCCAGCAGGGCGCGGGACGGCCGGGGTCGCCGTCGCGCACGACGGCACGGTACGGGGACCACGGGGAGGGCCAGGCATGAGCCGTTGGGCCTCCCGCCTGTCCCGCAAGGGCGGCGGCGCGAGCGGTACGGGCGGCGCGAGCGGTACGGGCGGCGCGACCCGTACGAGCGCTAAGGCCGGTACGAGCCGCGGCGCCGGTGCGGCGGAGTCCGTCCCCGCCCCCCTCGTCGAGGACATCGACGGCGTCCTCCTGGTCCGCTCGGTGGACGACGACTCCTTCCCGATGGCCGTCCTGGCCGAAGTGGCCCACACCTTCGGCGCCGAGGCGGACATCGTCACCGTCATGGTCGGCTCGGAGGGCGCGGGGCAGGGCAACGGCGGCGGCCACTGGCCGCGCCTGGTCACCCTCCTGGACTCGCTGCGCGCGCAGGGCACCCGCCGCGTCCGCCTCGTCCTGTCCGGTGCGGGCGACGACCGGCAGGGCCGCCCCGGCACCGCCCGCAGGATCGCCGACGGTTGGGGCTTCGAGGTGTTCGCGCCGGACGGCGTCGTCCTCATCACGCCCGGCGGCAGCCTCTTCGTCCGGGGCGATGACCGTCCCGAGGGATGCTGGTGGCGCTTCGCGCCCGGCGAGGCGCCCCGGAAGCTGGGCCCCCGCGCGCCCGCACCGGCCTGGCAGGAGGCCGTCGGCCGCGTGCCCACGCGGACATCGGGCGGCTGCGTGGTCGAACAGATTCCGGCGGGCCTGGTGATCCGCCCCGCCGACGCGCCCGGGCCGCGCCCCGACGACCTGTGCTTCGCGGTGCCGCTCGACTCCGCGCACGCCGTCGTGCTGGTCGGCGCCCCGCACGCGGAGGACGTCGCCGCCGACGAGGTCGCCGCCGTCCTGTCCGCGCTTCCGGCGGAACACCGCGCCCGCGTGTGCCTCGCACCCGGCGGACAGGCCGACCTGCTGCGTCTGGCCCACACGGTCGCCGACACGCTGGACAGCCGGGTCGACGTCCTGACGGGCCTGCCGCTGCTCGCCGACCACGCGCCGCCCGGCGCCGTACCCCGCCCGACCCTGATCGGCCGTGACGGCGAACCGAGTTGGCAGCCGTACGTCACCGCCGTCGCGTGCCTCCCGACCGACGCGCGGGGCAGAACGCCCCTGCCCCGGCTGCTCGGCAGCCTCCCGCCCGACTGGCTCCCCGGCGGCACAGAACCGGGCACCGTACGGCTCACGGACGGCTGGCAGGCGACGGTGACGCGCTCCGGCCTCGCCCTGTGGGCCCAGGGCACGCCCCGCCCCCCGCTCGTGGGAACCGCCGTCGACCCCGAGACCTGCGCCATCGAACTCGGCGCGCCCGGACAGCGGTTGGACGCCTCCCTGCTCACCGCGCTGGCCCGCCTGCTCACCGGCCTCGGCGCCACGGCCCGCGCCAGGACCACCCTCCTCGTGCGAGGACGGCTCACCAGCGGCGAGGCCGAACTGCGCCGCCTCGCGGCGGAACACGGCGTACGCGGCATCCGCTACGTCACCGCCGCCCGCCCGGCCCCGCCCCCCTGGCAGGCCCCGCCCCGCCCGAACCAGGACCGTCCGGGACCTGACCGCCCGGGACCGGACCGCCCGAACCAGGACCGCCCGAACCAGGACCGTCCGAACCAGGACCGCCCGGGACCGGACCGCCCGGCACCGGCAGCGTCCCCGGGCCCGCCCGCGCCCGTGGCCGTACCGCCCGACGCTCCCCGCGAACGACCGCCCGCTGTGCGGGAGTTGACCGGTACGGCACCGGCACCGGCGCCGGGTGCGGAGCCCGTACGCCGTCCGGCCGCCGCGAGCGTGCCCACCGACAGCGCGTCCCCGGCCGGGGACAGCGGCGCCGACGGAACGCTCGTCCGCACGCCGACGACGGAGACGGATGTCGCCGCGCGCGACCGTTCCGCGCCGGGCGCTCCGGGGGAGCGGGGCGGTGAACGGCCCGACGGTACGGCCGAGGCGGGCCGTACGGTCGCCCCCGGCCCCCGCACGAACAGCCGGGGGCCCGGTCCGACGCGGTCGGCACCCGCGATCACCGCGCCCCTGCGGGGCTCCGCACTCGTCCGCGCACTCGTCGTCTCACCTGGCCCCGCCTACGCCCCCGACCCCGCCTACGCCCCCGACCCCGCCTCCGCCCCCGACTCCGAGCCCGACCCCGCACCCGTCGCTCAGGTCGCTCAGCCCGAACGGCCCGAACGGCCCGAGCCACCGGCCCCGTTGGCCGTCAGGCGGGAGGAGCCCCGCCTCGTGCTGCCCGGACACGTCAGCACCGCCGCGCAACGGGCGGCGTTCCGCGAGCTGGTGGGGGACGGCTGGGAGGGGCACGCGGCAGCCGTGGACGGGCTGTTGGAGCGGAAGCTCGCGCTGCGCGGGGACGAGCGGGAGGCGGCGCGGCTCGATCTGGTCGCGGTGCGCGCGTATCTGTCGGCTGACGAAGGGCCGCTGCGCCAGCGGGAGTTGGCGCGGGGCCTGCGGGCGGGCGAGGCGCGGTCGCAGGCGTACGCCGGGTGCGTGGCGTCCGGGCTGCGGCGGCTGCCGTCGTACCGGGGCGTGGCCCTGCGCGGCGGCGCGGCGGGCGGTGCCGAGCCGAGGTTGGGCGCGCTGCTCCAGGACCCGGCGCCGATAGGGGCGTTGGCCCGGATTCCGGCGGCGGGCGGCACCGCCGTGCGCTACGCGATCTGGTCGACGACCGGCCGCGAGGTGGGTGATCTGGCGGCGGCGGACGGTGAGATCGTCTTCGCGCCGGGCACCGGATTCCGCGTGCTGGGGACGTGGACCGCACCCGCCGGGACCTCGGTCGTACTGCTGCGGGAACTGCCCGCGCACGCGACCACGTACATGGACGGAGCACGGGAGTTGAGCCCACGGGACCTCACCGCGCTCGCCGAACTGAAGGACGCGCTCGCCGGTGGTCCGCCCGCCGAGGAGGGCCGGAGGTGGCCCGAGCGCTGTGTCGGGCCCGTGGGCGGCAGCGGGTAGCCGCCCGCACCGCACATCCGGGCCGCACGCCCGGCACGCAGGGCAGGACACCGCGCCGCACGACCGACTGACCACCAGGCCGAAGGAGAACCATGAGCAGCCGTCAGACCCGACCCGACCCCGACGGAACGCCCCGTGCCACCGAAGGCGGCGCGAATTCGGCTGCCTCCAGGGGCGGTTCGTCCGTGCGCCGGGCGGTCACGCTGGGTCCCGTGGCGGCCGATCCGGGCGAGGCGCTGACGCCCGCGGTGCCGCGGACCACCGGTGCGGCGGCGCCCCCGGCCCCCGACACCTCCTCGCGCCCGGGTACGTCGTCCGCTCCGGTGACAGCCGCCGCCGCGCGGCCTGAGCCCGCGGCGGGCGGTACGGCGGAGGCGGGCGGTACGTCCGAGGAGCCGACGCTGCCCGGAAAGGGATCGGCCGAGGAGACCCCGGCCCCAACCCCAACCCCTGCCCCAACCCCTGCCCCAACCGCTGCCCCGGCCCCGACCCTTGCCTCGGCCTCCGCCCCGACCACGGCCCTGACCACCGCCTCGGCCTCCGCCCCGACCACCGCCTCGGCCCCCACCACCGAAGCGGGCGAAACACCCGCCGAGACCCCCGACGCGAAGGCCACCCGCGAACTCACCCGCGAGACCGGCCCCGGAGCCGCGCTCCCGGCCGAGGGACCGCCCTCCGGCCCGTCCCGCAAGCCGCTGCTCGCCGCCGTCGGCGTGGTCGGCGTGGTCATCCTCGCGGTGCCCCTGGTGGCCTGGGCGACCAGCGGCTCCGGGCACAAGAACGACCATCTGACGACGGCGGCCAGCACCGCCGGGCGGATCACCGACCCGCCCGCGACCGTCCCGCACATCCCCCTTCCCCAGAAGTCCTCGGCGTCGCCCGCCGCCAAGCCCACGACGAAGCCCAAGGCCAGAACCAAGGCCGTGGCGCCGCGCCCGCCCGCGCCGCCGAGCCCGACGGCCCGGCCGACCGCGACACCGACGAGGAAGGCGACGACCCCGTACCTCGGCCCCGGCCCGCAGATGCCCGGCGACGACAGGACCGCCTCGGCCACGGTCCTCCGGCTGGCGGCGCGCGAACCCGGCCGCCACATCTGCTACCGGGTCTACGTGGCGACCTTCGGCTGGCAACTCGCCGTCTGCGACGGGTCCGTGGCGGGCTCCGAGGTGGACGCGCGGAGCATCAAGGCCATCCAGATCGCCGTGTCCGGCACCAAGGGCACCTCCGCCAACGCCTACTTCCAGGCGAAGGGGTGGGTGAACAAGTCGTGGGTCACCGTGGAGGACGGCGCCGATCTGACCCTCGGCGCGGCCAGGCAGGACGCGCCCAACATCTCGGGCTTCGGCATCAGCGTCGGCAGGGCGACGGGCACCGTCTGCCAGAACACGTACAGCCGCGGCGGACCGTGGGGCAGCATGGCCTGCGACACCCCGCAGACCGCCGACAACTACATCTTCGGCGGCACGCTGGACGAGACGCGCTGGCTGGACGCGGTGCGGTTCACCGTCTGACGGGCGCCGACGGGCAGGGGACGGCCGTGCGTCGGCCGTCCGCCGACGGTCCGGGTCAGCCGAGCAGCCGCCAGCGGCTGTCGTCGTCGGTGCCGCACGAGCCGATCACGAGCCGGGCGGAGGGTGCCTTCTTGTCGGTGCCCTCGACGCGCAGGCACAGATGGTTGCTCGCGTAGTTGCGTATCCACACGGTGTCCCCCCCGGCCGGGGCGAGCCACCACAGTTGGTTGTCCGCCAGCGTCCCGGTGCAGTTCGCCTCGGACAGCTCGGTCCCCGACGGCTGCGCCCCGCGCTCCGGCGGGTCGATGCACAGACCGTCCATCGTGTTGGAGAACTGCACGAGATCGGTGCCGCCGGGACCGCTCGCGGGGAGCTTGACCGTCATGTTCCAGAACTGGTTGTCCTGGTCGGTGCCGTCGCAGTGGTACTGGTCGATCTCCAGGCCCAGTTGGCCCGGTCCGTTGTAGGGGATGTCGACGCACATCCCGCTGTAGGCGTTCATGATCAGCACCTTGCGGTCGTGCGCGGTCAGCGCCCGCGGGTCCTTGCCGCCCGACCCGGCCGTCCGCTTCGGCGTCGGTGTGGTGGAAGGGGTCCTGTGCGGCTTGGGCGAGGCGGTGTGCGGGACGGGCTTCCCGGTCCGCTTCGGCACGGTCTTCGTCGGCTTCGGGGTGGGCGACGGCGACGCGGAGTGCGCGATGTTCTTGTACGCGGCGGTCCGTTGGGCCGCCAGGTCCCGCTTCTTGTCGTGCTCGTCCGCCTGGTGGCTGCGCCAGGCGCCCATGCCCAGCGTGGCGCCCGCGACGAGGGCCAGTACGGCCACGGCGCCCGCGACCCTGCTGCCCACACGCGAGTGCTCGCCGGGCTGACGGGTGTGCGTCGTCAACGCCTCGACGAACCGCGCCCGTTGCCGCCGCTTCGCCTCGTCGTGGTCACTCTCGCTCAACGCCGCTCCCCACTCGCGGAAGGTCCAACTGGCAGGGTACGCAGATGCGTTCGCGCCGCCCGCTCACGCCGGCCGGGACGGGCGCGGCTCACCGTGGCGCCGATCCGTACAGCTCGCGCTCGCGCAGCACTTCCGCCGCCGTCGCCAGCGCGGTGGACAGGCGGCGCCGGTAGGTGCTGAAGGACAGTCCCGCCCGGCTCGCGGCGGCCTGCTGGCTGCGCGGCCCGCTCAGATACGTGATCTCCAGGACGTTGCCCAACTGCCGCCGTCCCGGCTGCGCGCGCAGGTACGCCACCGTCTCGGTCAGCACCTCGCGCAGCGCCGCCGCGTCCCCGTCCGGCGCCACCAGCCGGGTGCCGAGCAGCGAGCTCTCCGCGAGCTGCCGCGCGTCCTGGAGGCTGCGGTAGGCGTGCTTGACGGCTTCGGCGAACTCCGGCCACGGCATGGCGGCCTCCGCGGTGACGGTCACCGGCGCCGGGCCCGGCGCGGGCTCGTCGGCCAGCAGCCGGACCCGCAGATCCACCGCCCACCGGTCGAAGGGCGCGCTGCGCCAGTCCTGCACGAAGGCCAGCATCCCTTCGCCGTAAGCCCCTTCGCCGTACGGTCCTTCCCCGTACGGTCCTTCGGCCGGTGCCACCCGCTGCTGCCCGTACAGGTCGAGCAGCGAGGCGAGACCCGGCCGGTCAGGGGCCGCGCAGGTCCAGCTCACCGCGAGGTTCGGTGTGGTCGCCCACAGCGTGGTCAGCGCGAAGGCCGCGGCGGCGGCGCCGCCGGTGCTCCAGCGCGCCAGCAGCAGCCGCTCGGCGCGCCGCAGCGGCCGGTGGCCGGCGGTGTACTCCAGCGCGGCACGCGCCGTCGGGTCGTCGGGCAGCCCGGTGGCCCCCGGGTCCAGGCAGGGCGCGACGAGGGCGGCGGTGACGCCGCGGCGGCCGTCCTCGGCGACGCAGAAGGCGCCCGGCTGCCGGTCCCACCACTGCCGGGCCAGAGCGGCGGCCTCGTCGCCGTGCTCCTTGCCGATCGCGGCCAGCACCTCGTCCAGATCCTCCGGGCGGGCCGTGCGCAGCCGCAGCCGGTCCGTACCGCGCCAGTCGACCGTCTCCCGCGGGAAGCGGCCGGAGCGCCCCAGATAGGCCAGGCCCGCCCCGAACGCCCAGCGGCTGCCGGTGCGGCACGCCAGTTGCTCGGCCAGATGCGCGTGCAGCCGGGTGAAGAGCCGTTCGTACGCCGACAGGTCGCGCCAGCGCAGGTCGACCAGGAGCGCCTCGCGGACCAGCTCGTGCGGGACCAGGCCCTCGGCGGTGCTGCGGACGAAGGAGAGTCCGCGCAGCCAGGCGCAGAGCTTTCCGGCCTCCGCTGACGGCACGTCGAGCGTGTGCCGCAGCAGGTCCTCGGTGGTGACCCGGGCCAGCGCCAGGACGTGCAGCGCTTCCGCCTGACCGGGCGACAGACTCTCGCGCAGCAGCAGGTGCAGCAGTTCGCCCACCAGGTCGGGGGAGTCGGCCAACTCCCAGGCGGTGCGCGGCTCCACGGAGTCCGTGGCGCGTTCGCGCGCGTCGGCGAAGAGCGCCAGGGCGAGCGGCACGCCGTGCGCGGCCCGCACGATGTCGGGGATGTCCGCCTCCGGCACGTCCCGGTTGCGCAGCAGCTTCGTGGCCTCCGCGGTGTCCATGCCGCGCAGTTCGACACTGCGCAGCGCCTGCCACCACTGCACGTCGGCCCGCCACTCGGCCGACGGGGGCCGCCGACTGCCGACCACCAGGAACAGGTGCGAGGGCATCCGCGGCAGGAACTCGTCCCGCAGCCACTGCTCCAGCGGCCCGAGGGCCTCACCGGAGTCGATGAGCAGCAACTGGGCTTCCTGCGACGGGCCTTGCGCGTCGAGGGCGGCCAGGAACGCCTCCGGTGTCGCGGCCGTGGCGCGCATGTCGACGGTGCGGACCGTCCTGCCGTGCGCCTCGGCCTCGTCGGCGAACCGGTGCAGCAGGCTGCTCTTGCCGAAGCCGCCCATGCCGTGCAGCCACACCACGAAGCAGGAGCGCCGGTCGCTGAGCATCAGGTCCCGCAGCAGCCGCAGTTCCGCGGTCCTGCCGGTGAACACCGCTCTCCTGCGGGCCGCCAGCGTGTACCCGTGGGAGTCGGCCGGCAGGGGTGTGGGGGATATGCGCATCATCTATTGATGAGTCCTCGGGAGCGGGTGCGGTTCCCCCGGGCGCCGGGACGTCCGGCCCCGCGTCGGTCGCCGGTGCCGTGGGCTCGAACGAGAAGGGTCACTCATCGCTCCCGTCGCGGATGGGGGTGGGCGCCACAGGCCGGCGCGACCGGGGCCGTCACTCGGCGGCGGGGTACTGCCTACCCTGGTGGGTCGATGTTAGACCCATCGATACACGGACGGGCGACGGCCAGAGATATATGTCCCGTTGTGCTGTTGCAGCGCATTTGCGCAGGCGAAGCGGGGTGCGGGCGCTGTCGATCTCCGCCGGGGCGGGGCGGCCTGACGTGCTTTCTGCCTAGCCGGTTGGGCCAATTCAAGCCGAAGACAAGAGGGCGCACGGGGCATGCTTGACTGCCTCCCGCGTGGATAAGGTGGTTTGGCTGAGATGCGCAACGGGGAAGGCCGGGCACCTGGTGGACAGCGACGTGCAGGTGAGTCGTCACTCGGACGTACCCATCTACCGGCAGATCGTGACCCAGGTGTCGTTCATGATCGAGACCGGCGATCTCGCGGTCGGCCAGACCCTTCCCAGCGCCCGGCTGCTGGCCGACAACCTCCAGATTAACCGCAACACGGTGGCCCGCGCGTACGCGGAGTTGAGCGAGCTGGGCCTGGTCGAGAGCCGGGGCCGCAGCGGGACGACCGTGGTCGGTACGGGCCTGGCGCGTACGAGTTCGCCCGCCAGGGACCGGGCGTGGGCGGTACTGGACGCGGCGGCCAGGGAGTGCGTCGCGCTCGGCCTGTCCGCCGTCGAGATCCAGTCACTCGTGACGAGCCTCGCCCTGCGCGCCGAGGACGACGTCCTCAAGGTCGCGTTCGTGGAGTGCAACGCCGACCGGGCAGGCTACTTCGCGAGCGAACTCGGCCTGCACCTCGGTCTCAAGGTCAAGCCCCTGGTGCTCGGGGACTTCTCGCCCGAGGAGGAGCACGACGACCTCGCCCTCACCACGTTCTTCCATCTGGCCGAGGTGCGGCGGCTGTGGCGCGGGGAGCCGACCGAGGTGGTCGCCATCGTCGCCGCGCCGCATGTGCAGACGCTGGTGCGGATCGCCTCCGCCGCCAGGAGCGGCACGGTGGGCATCTGTTACTCCACCTACGGCCAGGCCGTCAGCATCCGGGACTCCCTGACGCAGTCCGGGATCAGCAATGTCAGGGTGCTGCACGGGGACGAGGGGGAGGACGTCGGGGACCTCGACCTCGTCGTGATCCCCAGCGACATGCCGCAGTTGAAGGCGCGCTTCGAGGAGCGGGTCGAGGTGGTCGAGTTCGGCAATGTGCTGGACGCCGCGTCCGTCCGGATGGTGACGCAGGTCGTCGGCGACATGCAGGCGGCCAAGCTGGCCGCCAAACGGGCCGCCGCCTCCGCCGCGCGCGGCTGACGTATCCGCCGCGCGTGGGGAGGCCCGGTGCTCCCCCGCGGAGAGGGAGGGCTGGGGAGCACCGGGCGTGAGGGGTGGGGTTACCCGAGGCGCCGGGTCACCCGAGGCGCCGGGTCACCTGTGGAGCGGGGCCACTTGGGGGTCCGGGTCACCGGTGGTGCGCGGCGAGACCCTGGTGAACGGCGTTGATCAGCTCGCCGTCCGCCGTGTCGCCGTCCAGGGACCAGACCATCGCGCCGCCCAGGTGGGCCCGCTTGATGTAGGCGGTCTTCTGGGCGATGACCTGCGGGTCGTCGTAGGTCCAGAAGTTGGTGCCGTCGTAGAGCCAGGCGAAGCCGTTCCGCACGTCCCGGTGGACGGTGTAAGTGCCGGAGGAGGCAAGGGCCTTGAGGGCGTGGTAGTCCTCGTTGCCCGCCTGCCAGGTGGCGGGGGCGGGGCCGGTGGACGGCTGGAAGAGGCCCGCGGTGCCGCCGTCGGGGACGCCGGTCCAGCCCTGGCCGTAGAAGGGCACGCCGAGGACGAGCTGCCGGGCGGGCGCGCCGCGCTTGAGCCAGTCGCCGACCGCCTGGGTGTCGCTGAAGTCGTGCGGGACGGGCGAGTTGCGCGGGGCCTTGAGCGCGGACTGCTGGTTGGTGGTGGCCTCGTAGGGGCCGTGGAAGTCGTAGCCCTGGACGGTGCCGAAGTCGAGGTACTTGAAGATCTTCCTGACCTCGAAGCCCGCGTCGATCTTGGCCGGTGCGGCGGGCAGGAAGGCGCTCAGGTCGTAGTGCTTGTGCGCCTTGCGGCCCAACGCGTCGAGCTGGCCGCGGAATTCGGCCGCGAGCGAGGTGAAGTTCCGCTTGTCCTCGGGTCGGTAGACGGTGTCGACGTCACCGGAGGAGCCGGGCCACTCCCAGTCGATGTCCACGCCGTCGAAGAGCCCGGCGGCCGAACCGGGGCCGCCCTTGCCGTCGAGCAGCGGCAGATTGCCCTTGACGAAGATGTCCAGGCAGGACGCGACGAGCGCCTTGCGCGAGGCGGCGGTGCGGGCCGCGTCGGAGAAGTGCGTCGACCAGCCCCAGCCGCCGATCGAGATCATCACCTTCAACTTCGGGTTGGCGGCCTTCAGTTCGCGGAGCTGGTTGAAGTTGCCCGCCAGCGGCTGCTCGGCGGTGTCCGCGGTGCCGTCGACCGAGGAGGCGGCGTCGAGCGGGCGCTGGTAGTCGGCCCAGGCGTCGCCCTCGCCGGCCACGTTGGCCTCGAAGCACTTGCCGTCGGCGCCGATGTTGGCGAACGCGTAGTTGAGGTGGGTGAGTTTGGCCGCGGTGCCCGAGGTCTGGACGTTCTTCACCTGGTAGTCGCGTCCGTAGACGCCCCACTGGGTGAAGTAGCCGACGCTCTTGTACGACGAGGCGGAGGAGCCGTGGTCGTCACGGCCGTGCGCCTGGGCGGCGGAGCCGCCCGTGACGGCGGGGAGGACGGCGACCAGGGAGAGGGTGGCTGCGGTTGCGGCCATACGGCCGAGAATTCTTCGACGCATGCGCGTGAAGGTATTGGTCTGGACCAATAAGGGTCAAGGGGGACGGCACAACCCGTTCACAACCCGTCGGCGCAGAACCGTAGGATCCCCCAGTGGACATACCGCCGCCGCCCCCGCCTCCGCCGTCCTCCGACGACGCGCCCCCGTCCCAGCCGCCGCACGACGCCCCCGCTTCGCCGTACGCCGGGCTGCCCTCGTATCCGCAGAAGCCGTACGACCACCAGGGCGGACCGCCGTACAGCGGTCCGGGACAGCCGACGTACGGCGGCCCGTCATCGGGCGGGCCCGGCCCCTACGGCTCCGTGCCTCCGCCCTACAGCGGACAGCGGCCCCCCGGCTCCGCGCCGCCCTACGGCGGGCAGGCCCCGTATCCCGGCCAGGCCCCGTATTCCGGGCAGCCTCCCTACGGCGGCCAGGGTCCGCACGGCGCTCAGGCCCCGTACGGCGGCCAGGCCCCCTACGGCGGGAATCCGTACGGCGGGCAGAATCCGTACGGTCCCCAGCCGTATCCCGGCTATCCGCAGACCGCCGGCTGGTACAACCCGCAGGCGAACACCAACGGCATGGCCATCGCCTCGCTCGTGGTGGGCTTCACCTGCATCCCCGTCCTCGGGGTGATCTTCGGCCTGGTCGCGCTCAGTCAGATCAAGAAGCGCGGCGAGCGCGGCAAGGGCCTGGCCGTCGCGGGCCTGATCCTCAACGGCGTCGCCACGGTGCTTCTCGCGGTCTTCATCGCGCTCGGCGTGGCGGGCGCCTTCGACGACGGCAACACCCGCGTCGACCGGATCAGGGTCGGCCAGTGCTTCAACACGGTCGACAGTTCGCTGGGCGACTACGGCGGCGACGGCGCGCGCTCCACCACCGTGGACGTCGTCGACTGCTCCGAGGAGCACGACGCGGAGGCGTACGCGATCTTCACCGTCGACGCGGCGGACGACGGCGGCTACCCCGGAACGGATCGCATCTCGGCCGTCGCGGAGTCGAAGTGCGCCTCTTACGCGGACGACTACGCGGACGGCACGCCCTGGGAGAAGAGCGCCGACGTCTACTACTACATGCCGCCGGCGGACGGCTGGCGCCGCGGCGACCACAAGGTGACCTGCTTCTTCGGCGCCACGCACGGCTCGATGACCGGCTCGGTGAAGGACGGAGGCACCAACTCCGGATTCGGAGTGTGATGCTCGGGGGAGGGCTTGCGGACGGGCACCGACGGTTGTCAAGCTGTCGCAGACAGTCAACCCCTTGGGAGGGGCACGTGCCTTTCGGTGAGCAGCCCGCCTACCTTCGCGTCGCCGAGGATCTGCGGCGCAAGATCCTCGACGGGACGCTCCCGCCGCACGCGCGGCTGCCCTCGCAGGCCAGGATCCGTACCGAGTACGGGGTCTCGGACACCGTCGCGCTCGAAGCGCGCAAGGTGCTGATGGCCGAGGGCTTCGTGGAGGGCAGGTCCGGCTCCGGCACGTACGTACGGGAGCGGCCGAGGCCGCGGCGCATCGTCCGCAGCGGCTACCGGCCCGCCGGGACGGCCAGCCCGTTCCGGCAGGAGCAGGGGGACGAGGGGTGCAAGGGCACCTGGGAGTCGCGCAGCGTCCAGGACCACGCCTCGCCCGCCGTCGCCGAGCGGCTGCGGATCGAGCCCGGCGACCGGGTGATGCGCACCCACTACCTCTTCCGCACCGAGGGTGAGCCCTCGATGCTCTCCACCTCCTGGGAGCCGCTGGCGCTGACCGCCCGCACACCGGTGCTGCTGCCGGAGGAAGGGCCGGTCGGCGGCCAGGGCGTCGTGGAGCGGATGGCGGCGATCGACCTGGTGGTCGACCACATGGCCGAGGAGGTCGGCGCCCGGCCGGGGCTCGCGGAGGAGACGGCGGCGCTCGGCGGAGTGCCGGGGCACATCGTCATCGAGATCCAGCGCACGTACTACTGCTCGGGGCAGCCGGTGGAGACCGCGGACGTCATCATCCCGGCGGAGCGGTACCGGGCCGTCTACCACCTGCCGGTACGCTGACCCGCCGTCAACTCCCTTACGGAGCCTGGCGGTACGGATGGTCCGGGCGGTACGGGCGCCGGTGCCCACTCCGGCGTGCGCCCGGCGTGACCGCCGGGGGCGTCGGACACGTGTGACCTACAGTCAACTTCTGGTCGAACACCTGGCCGGAACGGTACCTCTTCGTGTCATTCCGTGCCCGCGCCGTGAACCTCGGGCGTAGGGTCGGGCATATGCGCATCGCCGTTTCCTCGGACATGGATGAACCGGTGGCCAGGCAGGTCGTCGACGAGCTTCGTCACCGTGGTCACACGGTGCTCGCCTACGGCGCACTGCGCCCCGGAGACCGCAAGGACTGGGCCTGGAGCGCGGAGGCGGCGGCCCGCGCGGTGGCCGAGGGCGCGGCCGACCAGGCGGTGTTCTGCTGCTGGACCGGCACCGGCGCGTCCATCGCCGCGAACAAACTCCCGGGCGTCCGGGCCGCGTTGTGCGCCGACGCGTACACCGCGCGGGGTGCCCGCCGGTGGAACGACGCCAACGCGCTGGCGCTGAGCCTGCGTTCGGTGTCCGGCGCCGTACTCGCCGAGATCCTGGACGCCTGGTTCGACAGCGCCGCGAGCGACGCGGCGGACGACCGGGACAATGTCGCGCACCTGGCGGACCTGGAAGCCGGTTCCGCTGCCGCGACCTCGCCTGAGGGGGCCTGAGCTGATGACGACCGACCTCGTATGGCTCCTCATACGGCAGGACGAGAGCGGCAACCGGTACCGGGTCGGGCGCTACGCCACCCGCGCCGAGGCCGAGCGCGTCGCGGCCACGCTGAACGGCCCCGGCCTCAACCGGGACCAGCAGCAACGGCGTTACGTGATCGAGCGGTTGACGCCGCGCGCCGTGCAGTCCTCGTAACGGGTTCGCGCCGCGCGCTGTGCAGTCCTCGTAACGGGTTTCCGCCGCGCGCTGTGCGGGTCGCGGGTCTCCGTCTTACGTATCCTGCGTCGCATGACCGAACGTGTGGTGGTGGGCGGGGCCGTGCTCGACGCCGGACGGCTGCTGGCCGCGCGGCGGACCGCGCCGCCCGCGCTGGCGGGACGCTGGGAACTGCCGGGCGGCAAGGTCGAGGCGGGGGAGAGCCCGCCGGACGCGCTCGTGCGCGAGCTGCGCGAGGAGCTGGGCGTCACGGTGGAGCCCCTTCAACGCGTCCCCGGCGCCTGGCCGTTGGCCAACGGCCTCACCCTGCACGTCTGGACCGCCCGCCTGGTGAGCGGCACGCCCCGCCCCCTCCAGGACCACGACGAGCTGCGCTGGCTGCTCCCCGCGCAGACCTCCGACGTCGACTGGCTCGACCAGGACCGCCCGGCGGTCGAGTGGGCGACACGCCTTCTGGTCGGCTGACGGCCTGAGGGTAGGGTTTTTCGGTGTCCGCGACCGAGACGGGGGATTCGATGCTGGTGCAGGTGGAACGCGACGGTGTGGTGCTGGTGCTCGGCCACCGGGTGGGCGAGGGCAGGCCGCTGCTGATCGTTCCCGGGGTCATGGCCGACGCCGTGTCGTGGCAGCCGGTGGTGGACGCGCTTCCGGCCGGCCGGCCGGTGTACGTACTGAACCGGCGCGGCCGACGGCCCAGCGGTGAGCTGGGTGACGGATACGGGGTCGGCACCGAGGTCGCGGATCTGCGGCGGGTGCTCGACGAGGTGGCCGGGCGGCACGGCGGCGACGGCGGGGTGGACCTCTTCGGCTGGAGCTACGGCGGCCTGATCGCACTGGAGGCCGCGACGCGGCACTCCGGCGTGCGTTCCCTGACCCTCTACGAGCCGGTGGTGCGGCCCTTCGGCGCGCAGGTGCTGGACTCGCTGCGCGCGGCCGACGCTGCCGGTGACCTGGACCGGGCCGTGGAGATCGTCAACCGGGACGTGTCCGGATTCTCCGCCGAGTACGTCGCGGAGCTGCGCCGGAGCCCGGCCTGGCAGGTGCTGCGGCCTCTCGCCGCGCCGCTCGGGCGCGAACTGACCGCCCTGAACGAGCACCACGCCGACCTGGCCGCCTACGGGAAGCTCGACATGCCCGTCACCCTGCTGATCGGCGGCGACAACGACGGCGCCGGGCCCTACTGGGAGCCCTTCGCCCGCATCGCGGGCGCCATGCCCCGCGCCCGCGTCCACGTCATTCCGGGCCAGGGCCACCTCGCCCACGTCCAGGGCCCGGCCGCCCTGGCCGCCGCCCTCACCCAAGCCCTAGCCCCAGCCTGACGGCCCCGCCCGCCCCCTGTCCGCCCTCGCCGCACCTGCCCCGGCGCGGACCCCGCCGCGTCCGGGGCTTTCCGTGCCACCGACCCCGACCCCTGGTCGCATCTGGCGCCTGCGCCTGGCCAACCCGGCCACCCTCGGCCTCCAGCCGGCCCCGGCCGACTCCCGACCTCGGGCTCCCGTCGCTAGCGCCGCTCCAGGCGCTTCCCGCGCCGCTGGCTTCGCCCCCGCCGCGCCTGGCGCTCCCGGCTCCGGCCGACCCCGGACCCCGGTCGCCTCCAGCGCCCGCGCCGCGCCGCCCGCTCCCCGCTGGCCCCGGCCTCACGGTCGCCCCCGGCTGGCCCCGGCCTCATGGTCGCCCCCGGCTGACCCCGGCCGCTACGCCGTCTCCCCGTGGCCCGCGCGGTATCGGGGTGTTTGGGGGAATATCGGGTAAGAGGGATAATTCCCACTGACAGTGGCCGGGGCGGAACCGGCCCGACCCGGTCGGGGGTGACGCATGAGCGCCAGCGGCGGCGATGGCCCTGAGGCGTCCCCGAACCGCGCCCCGGACCCCGCCGCAGGCGGTCCCGAGGAAGGCGGCCCGGACCCCGCCGGTGGCGGTCCCGCTGAGGTCAGCCCAGCCCCCGCCGCAGGCGGACAAGCTCCCGCCGCAGGCGGACAGGTCGCCGCAGGGGAGAGCCACCCGGCGGGGGAGAGCCACCGGGCCGGGGAGGGGGAGCCGGGGGTGGGGCGGCCGCATCGGCATCATCATCCGGATATGGATCCCGATCCGGAGTCGTGGGGTGAGGGGCGGGGAAAGAGCACGGGGACGCTGCTCGACACGCTGCGGGTGGCGGTCGTCATGCTGGACACGTCGGGGCGGGTGCTGCTGTGGAGCCCCCTGGCACAGGAAGTGCTGGGCTGGGCGGGGGAGCACATCGTGGGCCGCCGGGTGGGCGGGCTGTTCGGGCCGCCCGAGAGCCCGCCGGGACAGTCCCCGCGGCGCGGGCCGGACGAGATCCCGCGGATGCCGGACCCCAGCCCCGCCGAGCAGATCCTCGCCGACCTGCTGCGAGGGGGCCGCTGGGACGGCATCCTCTCGCTGCGGCACCGCGACGGCCACACCGTCCAGGTGGAGACCCGCGCCTCGCTGCTGGTCGACGGCGACGGCCGCCCCTTCGTCCTGGCCTCGATGGTCGAGACGAGCCGCCTGCGGACGCTGGAGCACGACCTCGCCGCCCTCGACTCGCTCTTCGACTCCTCACCCCTCGGCGTCGCCATCTTCGACCGCGACCTGCGCTACGTACGGCTCAACGAGGCGCTGGCGGCGATGAACGGCAGGCCCGTCGCCGACCACATCGGCCACACGGTGCAGGAGGTGCTGGACGAGCGCTCGGCCGCCGACCTCACCGCGCTCCAGCGGGACGTCCTGGCCACCGGGCGGCCGGTGATCGACCTGGTCACGTACGCGCCGCACGGCCGCGGCCACCGCTCGCTGTCGTACCACCGGCTGGTCGACCGGGCCGGGCGGGTGCTGGGGATCAGCGCCACCGTCATCGACGTGACCGAGCGCGTGCAGGCCGCCGCGAAGGTCGAGCGGGCCCGGCGGCGGCTGGCGCTGCTCAACGACGTGGGCACCCGGATCGCGAACGTGCTGGACGTCCGCCGGTGCGCCGAGGCGCTGGCCGCCGCCGTCGTGCCGACCTTCAGCGACTACTCCGGGGTGATCCTGCACGCCGAGGTCGCCGACGGCGGCGAGCTGCCGACCGCGCCGTACGGCGACAACACCCCGATGCGGCAGCTCGGCACGGGCGCGGTGCGCTGGGGGCCCGAGGTCGAGCGGATGATCCTGACCGGCCAGCCGATCCGCTTCACCCGCAAGTCGATCTTCGGCACGGTGCTGACCACCGGGCAGCCCAGGATGGTGAGTTCGGAGGAGGAGCTGCTGGCCACCACCTTCCCCGGCGACCCGAAGGTGCGCGCGGCCATCGCGCTCGGCGTCCACTCGCTGCTCGTGCTGCCGCTGCGGGCCCGCGGCGTCGTCCTCGGCCTGCTGGTGGTCAGCAGGGCGCGCGAGCGCGAGCCGTTCGACCACGACGACCTGGCCCTCGCGATGGAACTGGCCAACCGCGCGGGCGCCGCCCTGGACAACGCCCGGCTCTACGTCCGCGAGCGCGAGGGCGCCCTGATGCTCCAGCGCAGCCTGCTCCCGCAGAGCGTCGTGGAACCGCCCGGCGTCGGCGTCGCCTTCCGGTACGTGCCCGGAAGCAGCGGCGCGGAGGTCGGCGGCGACTGGTTCGACGTGATCCCGCTGGCCGGGGGCCGGGTCGCCTTCGTCGTCGGCGACGTGATGGGCCACGGCCTGGGCGCGGCGGCCACCATGGGCCGGCTCCGTACCGCCGTACGGACGCTCGCCGGGCTCGACATGCCGCCGGACGAGCTGCTGCGCCGGGTCAACGAGCTGGGCGACGACCTCGCGCAGGGCCAGGCCGAGGGCTGGATGGCCACCGCCGTCTACGCCGTCTACGACCCCTCGACGCGCCGGATCGCCATCGCGCAGGCGGGCCACCTGCCGCCGGTCCTGGTCGAACCCGTCACGCGGGCGCCGGGCGGCGAGGAACCCGGCGCCCACCCGGACGAGTGCCAGGCCCGGCTGGTCGAGCTGCCCTCCGGCGTCCCCCTGGGCGTCGGCGGCGTCCGCTTCGAGACCACGGAGCTGGCGGTCGCCGACGGCGCGGTCCTCGTGCTCTACACCGACGGCCTGGTGGAGACCCGCGGCCAGGACATCGGCGAGGGCCTGGAACGGCTGCGCCAGACGCTGTGCCGCCCGCTGCCCTCACTGGAGGACTCCTGCGACGACGTGCTCGCCATCATGCAGCCGGGCCGCGAGCCCGACGACGTGGCGCTGCTGATGGCCAGGCTCGGCGGGCTGCCCGCCGGATCCACCGCCTCCTGGACGTTCCCCGCCGAGCCCAGCGCCGTCCGGCTGGCGCGCCGCCGGGTCCGTGACACCCTGGTCGAATGGGGTCTCGTGCAGCTCACCGACGTCACGATGCTGCTGGTCAGCGAGCTGGTCACCAATTCGCTGCGGTACGCGCACGGACCGATCGGTGTACGGATGGTGCGCGGCGGCTCGCTGCTGGTGGAGGTCTCCGACCCGCTGCCGGACCCGCCGCGCGAGCGGATCGCCACCCTGGAGGACGAGGGCGGCCGTGGTCTGCAACTGGTCGCACGGGCCTCACGGCGCTGGGGAACGCGTCACGGACCGTTCGGAAAGACCGTCTGGTTCGAACTGGCTCTGCCGTGACGCGCGCGATGATTCACGGGAGCTGTGCCGGGTATGCCGAAGACGCGGGAGCGAGGGGTGTGACCGCGCTGTCCCGGGGACGGTCCCCGTACCCCAGGAGCCGAGATGATGCTGTGATCGACAAGACCGTGTGCTGGACGGTCCTCATGCTGAATACTCGGCTCCAACCGGTCCATGTGTGCTGAGCTGGAGGGGTCGGGCGAGTGAGCGACATGCCAGCGAGGGCGGTACCGCCCCGAGACGACACGGACGCGGTCGACGCGGTCTGGCAGTCGAGTCCGCCCGGTTCGCTCTACGACTACATACGCGTGGCGTCGTTCTCGCTCGACGGTGACGGCCGGATCGACCAGTGGAGCGCGCGGGCCGCGCAGTTCTTCGGCGTACCGGCAGAACGCGCGCTCGGCCGCGACCCGGTGAACGCCTTCGCGCCCGAGCACGTACGCGAGCGCGCGCACGAGCGCCTCGCGGAGATCCTCGACGGCCACGAGTGGACCGGACTCGTGCCGTACCGGGACGCCTCCGGCGGCCAGGGCCTGGCCGAGGTCTACGTGATGCCCGCCGACCACGGCGCGCTGTGCATCGCGGTCGACGTCGCCACGCTGCGCCAGATCGAGACCGATCTGGCCGCCTCCCAGGCGGTGTTCGGGCAGTCGCCGATGGGCTTCGTGCTCTTCGACACCAGCCTGCGGCTGATCCGGGTCAACGAGCGCTTCGCGACCGTCTTCGGCCGTGAGGCCGAGGAGAACCACGGCCGCGGCCCGCACGACTTCCTCTCCCGCGTCGAGGCCGACCGGCTCAGCGCCGCGCTGCGCCAGGTGCTGGAGACCGGCGAGCCCGTTCTGGACATGCCGCTGGTCGGCACCGTGCCCGGCGATCCGGGGCGGCGGCGCTGGTCGATGTCGCTGTACCGGCTGCACAGCGGCACCGGGCGGCCGATCGGCGTCGCGGGACTCGCGATGGACGTCACCGGACGTCAGCGAGCCGAGCGCGAGGCCGCGCACGCCCGCCGCAATCTCGCGCTGCTCAACGAGGCGGGCGCCCGTATCGGCACCTCGCTCGACCTGGAGACCACCGCGCGCGAACTGCTGGACGTCGCCGTCCCGCACTTCTGCGACATCGCCTCCGTCGACCTCTACCAGGCCCTGCTGTCCGGCGCCGAGGATCTGACCGGCACCACCGACGGCAGCGGGGACGTGCGCCGGGTGGCGTTCGCCAGTTCCGTGTCGGACGCGCCGATAGCGATGGCCGGGGACGACGACGATGTGGCGGACGGCCCGGTCGCGGTCGGCGCCGTGCACCGCTACCGCTTCAGCTCCGCCAGCGCGCGGGCGCTGCGCACCGCGCAGCCGCAGGTGATCGACGGCGATGGGGGGCCCGACCTCGGCGGCACCCTGGTGCAGTCCACGCTCGTGGTGCCGATGGTCGCCCGCGACACCGTACTGGGGCTGGTGCAGTTCTCCCGTGCCAAGGGCAGCGAGCCGTTCGTGGACCGCGACCGGATGCTCGCCGAGGAACTGGCCGCCCGCGCCGCGGTGTTCATCGACAACGCCCGGCTCTACCGGCGCGAGCACGAGCGCGCGCTGATCCTCCAGCGCAGCCTGCTGCCCCCCGACGACCCCGAGGCCGCGGGCCTCGACATCGCCTGCCGCTATCTGCCGGGCAGCATGGAGACCGAGGTCGGCGGCGACTGGTTCGACGTCATCGAACTGCCGGGCCACCGCACCGCGTTGGTGGTCGGCGACGTGATGGGCCGCGGCCTGCGCGCCGCCGTCGCGATGGGCGAACTGCGCACCGCCGTACGGACCCTGGCCGCGCTCGACCTCGAACCCGCCGAAGTGCTGGGCGCGTTGGACGAAGTGGCCAACGGCCTCGGCTCCCCGAACCAGGGCCGCACCCGCCGGGCCAAGGACCGCGGCGGCGCCGACCTGTCCGAGGTCTACCTGGCCACCTGTATCTACGTGGTCTACGACGCGGTCACCCGGCGCTGCACGATCGCCAACGCGGGCCATCTGCCGCCGGTCGTCGTGGAGTCGGGCGAGTCGCCGCTGCTGCTCGAAGTGCCCAGGGGAGTGCCGCTGGGCGTCGGCGGCGAGCCGTTCGAGGAGATCGAGGTCGAGCTGAACGAGGGCGCGCTGCTCGCCCTGTACACCGACGGTCTCGTGGAGTCCCGCAACCACCCGCTGGACGAGGGCCTCGACGCCTTCCGGGACTCGCTGGCCGGGCCGCCGAGACCCCTTGAGGACATCTGCGACCACGTGCTGGCCACCCTGGACACCGCGCACGGCGAGGACGACATCGCCCTGCTGATGGCCAGAATCCGCGGTCTGCCCGCGGAGCAGGTCGGCGACTGGACGCTGGAACCGCGCCCCACGTCGGTGGCCAGGGCCCGCGAGCTGGCCCGCGAGCAACTGCTGAGCTGGGGGCTCGGCGACCTGGTCGACACCACGGAACTGCTGGTCAGCGAGCTGGTCACCAACGCGCTGCGGCACGGCTACGGCGACATACGACTGCGGCTGCTGCTGGACCGCACCCTGGTGTGCGAGGTGTGGGACAGCGCCCTGGTGCAGCCGCGCCGCCGCCGCGCCCGTGACACCGACGAGGGCGGGCGCGGCCTGCAACTGGTCACCATGCTCAGCGAGAGCTGGGGCAGCCGCCGTACCCACCGCGGCAAGACCGTCTGGTTCGAACTCGCCCTGCCCGGCGAGCAGTCCCACTCCAGCGGTCCTTCGGTGGACGAACTGCTGAGCATGTTCTAGCGCCTGCCGCGCGCGGCAGGCGGACGGCCCTCGGCGGTCAGGCCGCGCGGTCCTTGAGCTTGGCCAGTCGCGCGTCGATCTCCGCGCTGTCGCCGAGCGCGTCCAGCGACTCGAACTGCGCGTCGAGCGAGGACGCGGCCAGTTCCTCCTTGCCCTTGGCCCTGGCCTCCTCGCGCCGCACCTTGTCCTCGAAGCGGCCCAGCTCGCTGGTCGGGTCGAGCACGTCGATGTTCTTGACCGCGTCCATCATCTGGTTCTGCGCCTGCGCGGACTTCGCGCGCGCCACCAACGAGTCGCGCTTGCCCTGGAGTTCGCCCAGCTTGGCCTTCATCGAGTCCAGGCCGGACTTGAGCTTGCTCACGATCTCGTTCTGCGAGGCGATCGTCGGCTCGGCCGTCCGCGCCTCCTTCTCGGACTGGAGCTGACGGCCCAGCGCGATCTTGGCGAGGTTGTCGAAGCGGTCGGCCTCCGCGGCGTTGCCCGAGGCGCGCTGCTCGTCGGCCTTCTTGCTGGCCGCCAGCGCCTTGTCGCCCCACTCCTTGGCCGCCGCGACGTCCTCGGCGTGGTCCTGCTCCATCAGCCGCAGATTGCCGATGGTGGTGGCCACCGCCTCCTCGGCCTCGCGGATGTTGGTGGTGTAGTCCCTGATGAGCTGGTCCATCATCTTCTGCGGGTCCTCGGCCTGGTCGAGGAGGGCGTTGATGTTGGCCTTGGCGAGCTGGGTCACCCGGCCGAGGACGGTCTGCTTCGTCATGGTCGTACTCCTTGCGTGTCCGTATCCGTGGGCCAGAAAGGGCCGGAAAGAGGGGCCGGAAAGTAGGGGCCGGAAAGGAAGGGGGCGGATAGAAGGAGGGTCAGGGGAGTTCAGAAGCGGCCGCCGCCGCCCATCCGGCCGCGGGTCTGGCCGCCGCCGAAGCTGCCGGGTCCCGAGCCGCCGCCCCCGAAGCCCCCGCCGAAGCCGCCGCCGAAGCCGCCGCCGCCCCGGCCGCGCCCGCCGCCGAGGATCTCGCCGAGGATGATCCCGCCGAGCACCGCGCCGCCCATGCCGCCGCCGGAGCGCCGGCCGCCGGGCCCGCCGAAGCCCCCGCCGTACCCGCCGACGTCCCGCCGGGCCGCGTCCTGCGCCTGCCGGGCCAGCCGGTCCGCCTCCTGCGCGTGCGCCAGCGCGCCCGCCGCGTCGGAACCGGCCAGCGCCTCGGCCTGCTGGAGCCGCCGTTCCGCCTCGGTGAGCCGGGTACGGGCCTGGCTGCCGACCGCGCCGCGGTTGGTGGTGACCATGTCGCGGGCGGCGGCCACCTCGCTGCGCGCCCCCAGCAGCGCCTGGTCCAGCAGCCCGCGCGCCCGCTGCTCGCTGACCTCCCGCTCGCGGGCCCCGGCCAGCGCCTCGTCCAGCGCCGCGTCCGCCTCCTCGACCCGGCGCAGCCCGGCGATCGGGTCGTAGCGCCCCGCCGCCAGCTCCTGCCGTACGTCGGCCACGACCGTCTCGGCGCGGGCGATCCTGCCCTGGAGGTCGGCGGTGGAGACCCCGGCGGCGGTGCCGCCGAGCAGGCCGCGGGCCTCGGCGAGGTCGGTGTCGGCCTCGGTCAGTGCGTCCCGCAGCTTCCCGTCGGCCTCCGCCAGCTCCTGGGCCCTTCGGGTGACGGAGTCGGTGAGCATGACCGCCTGGTCCAGCGCGCCCTCGGCGGCCCGTACGTACACGGCGACCTTGCCGTGGTCGGTGCCGACGGCGGCCCTGGCCTGTACGAGGCTGGCGTGGGCGAACTCCAGCCGGTCCCTGGCCTCCGCCGGGTGGCCGGTGACCGGGTCGAGCGCGGCGTCCGCGTACTTCTGGGCCAGCGGCGCCAGGGACGCCTCGGCGGTGTCGATCCGGCTCGGCAGCGCCGCCGCCTTCGCCTCGGCCTGCTCCAGCACCTCCGGCGCGTTCGCCTCCAGGGCGCGCAGCCGGTCGAACGCCTCGGACTCCGCGTCCAGCCGCCGGTTGGCCTGGGTGCAGCGGGACAGGATCTCGTCCAGCATCTGCCGGCGGGTCGCGTCGTCCTCGGGTATCGCGTCGTCGAGCTGCTGCCGCAGCCGGAAGGCCGCGGTCAGCTCGGTCTTGGCGTACTCGACGGCCTCGGCGAACGGCCGCGCGGCCTCCTCGCCGAACTGCGCCGCCGCGAAGCCCACGTCCTCCTGGCTGGTGCGGACCGCATCGTCGGTCTCCACCAGCAGGTGCTTGGCCTGCGAGTCCAGCTCGGGCAGCGGGGTCGGCTGCGGGGCGCCCCAGCCGCGCTCGCCGGGCGCCGGGCGGGCGGGCTGCCGCGGGCCGCGCTTCCTGCGGAACGCCCACACCCCGACCGCGCCCGCGGCGCCGACGGCCACCACCGGAATCCACAGGTCGGCCGCGGAGTCGCCCGGAGGCGCCCCGCTGCCGCCCGGGTCCGCGGTGCCGGGGGTGATCGAGGGGACGGTCACCGGAAGGCCGCTGAGGACCGCGTCGTAGCCGGTGGCCGCGCCGATCGCGGCGCCCGCCCAGTCGTTCTGCCGCAGCGCGGGCTCGACGGCCTGGCTGCTGACCTCGTTGAGCTGGGCCGCGGTCAGGCCGGAGTCCTGGTCGGCGGAGACCGCGTACTGCCGGTCGTGGGTGGCCACCGCCAGCAGGACGTCCCGCTGGCCCAGGCCGTTCTTGGTCGCGGTCGCGTTCGCCCAGTCCTGCGGAGCGCGGCCGGAGAAGGTGCGGACGTACGCCACGAAGAGCTGGACGCGCTGCTTCTGGTAGAGGCCGTCCAGCGCCGTGACGACCTGCGGCTGCCGGTCGCCCAGTGCGCCGACCTTGTCGGTTATCTGGCCGGACCTGGACAGCGTGATCGGGTCGTCCGCCCGTGCCGACGGCGCGCCGGACAGCAGCATCAGGGCGCCGAGCGCCGCAACGATTCCCGCGAGTCGCCGCATGCGTACCGCGCCCTTCGCCGCGCCACGGCCGCTTGCCGCGTGCTCCTTTTCGGAGGCTATGTCCGGTGTGTCCGGAGCGCGACTCGGAGTTCCGTTCCCGCCAGCCCGCCAGCCCGCCCCGCCAGCCCCGCCCGCCTGCTCCCCCTGCCCGCCCCGCGCGGGGCGGGCGGGCAGGCAGGCAGGGGAGAGGGGAGCTACTCGCCGCGGCGGCGGATCTTGTTGCCCAGCCAGATCAGCGGATCGTACTTACGGTCCACCGCCCGCTCCTTGAGCGGGATCAGCGCGTTGTCGGTGATCTTGATGTGCTCCGGGCACACCTCGGTGCAGCACTTGGTGATGTTGCAGTAGCCGAGCCCGTGGTCCTCCTGCGCGGACGAGGCGCGGGTCAGACCGGCCTCGGAGGCCGCGTCCAGCGGATGCATGTCCAGCTCCGCGATCCGCATCAGGAAGCGCGGCCCGGCGAACGACGTCTTGTTCTCCTCGTGGTCGCGCACCACATGACAGGTGTCCTGGCACAGGAAGCACTCGATGCACTTGCGGAACTCCTGCGAGCGCTCCACGTCGACCTGCTGCATCCGGTACTCCCCGGCCGCGACCCCCTTCGGCGGCACGAAGGCCGGGACCTGCCGGGCCTTGTCGTAGTTGAAGGAGACATCGGTGACCAGGTCGCGCACGACGGGGAAGGTCCGCATCGGGGTGACCGTGATCGTCTCCTCCGGTGCGAAGACCGACATGCGGGTCATGCACATCAGCCGCGGCCGTCCGTTGACCTCCGCGCTGCACGACCCGCACTTGCCCGCCTTGCAGTTCCAGCGGACCGCCAGGTCGCCCGCCTGGGTGGCCTGGAGGCGGTGGATGATGTCGAGCACGACCTCGCCGTCGTTGACCTCGACCTGGTAGTCGCGCAGCTCGCCGCCCTCGGCGTCACCGCGCCACACCTTGAAGTGCGCTTCGTAACTCACCCGTCGAGCTCCTCGTCCGTCAGGTATTTGAGCAGCTCGTCCCTGTCGAAGAGGTCGAGCAGGTCGCCCCGGATCGGGTCCGTCGCGCGCCGGCGCAGACCGATCTGGCCGTGGTCGGGGTCGGTGGCGGCCAGGCCCCCGGTGGGGTCGGTCAGCTCGCAGACCAGATTGACCTTGCGCCAGGCGCGGTCCATCTCCGGATGGTCGTCGCGGGTGTGGCCGCCGCGGCTCTCGGTCCGCTCCAGCGCGGCACGCGCCACGCACTCGCTGACCAGCAGCATGTTCCGCAGGTCGATCGCCAGGTGCCAGCCGGGATTGAACTGCCGGTGCCCCTCGACGCCCGCCCGCCGCGACCTGGCCCGTAGCCCGGTCAGCCGGTTCAGCGCGTCCTCCATCTCGGGACCGCGCCGGATGATGCCCACCAGGTCGTTCATCACCTGCTGGAGCTCCTGGTGCAGGGTGTACGGGTTCTCTGCGGGCCGCGCCCCGCCCGCCTGCGCGCCCCCGCCCGCCTGCGCGCCCCCGGCGGCCTCCGCCGCGTCCGCGTCCTCCGCGCTGAACGGCCGCAGCGCCTCGGCCGCCGCGGTGTCGATCTGCTCCTCGGGTACGACGGGACGCGCGCCCTCGACGAACGAGGCCGCGTACCGCGCCGCGTGCAGCCCGGCCCTGCGGCCGAAGACCAGCAGGTCGGAGAGCGAGTTGCCGCCCAGCCGGTTGGAGCCGTGCATGCCGCCCGCGACCTCGCCCGCCGCGTAGAGCCCCGGCACCCCGCGCGCCGCGGCGGTGTCCGGGTCCACGTCGACGCCGCCCATCATGTAATGACAGGTCGGGCCGACCTCCATCGGCTCCGCGGTGATGTCGACGTCCGCCAGCTCCTTGAACTGGTGGTGCATCGACGGCAGCCGCCGCTTGATCTCCTCGGCGGGCAGCCGCGTCGACACATCGAGGAAGACGCCGCCGTGCGGGGTGCCGCGCCCGGCCTTCACCTCGGAGTTGATCGCGCGCGCCACCTCGTCGCGGGGCAGCAGCTCCGGCGGTCGGCGGTGGGTGTCAGGGGCGGAGTACCAGCCGTCGGCCTCCTCCTCGGACTGCGCGTACTTCTCCTTGAAGACGTCCGGCACGTAGTCGAACATGAACCGCTTGCCGTCGCTGTTGCGCAGCACCCCCCCGTCGCCGCGCACCGACTCGGTGACCAGGATGCCCTTCACCGACGGCGGCCAGACCATGCCGGTCGGGTGGAACTGGATGAACTCCATGTTGATCAGCGGCGCCCCGGCCAGCAGCGCCAGCGCGTGCCCGTCGCCGGTGTACTCCCAGGAGTTGGACGTCACCTTGAAGGACTTGCCGATGCCGCCGGTCGCCAGCACCACCGCGGGCGTGTCGATCACGAACAGCCGCCCGGACTCGCGCACGTAACCGAAGACGCCCGCGACCTTGTCGTCCTGCTTGAGCACGCGGGTGACCGTGCACTCCTGGAAGACCTTCAGCCGCGACTCGTAGTCGCCGGTCTCCGCGAAGTCCTCCTGCTGGAGCGAGACGATCTTCTGCTGGAGGGTGCGGATCAGCTCAAGGCCCGTACGGTCGCCGACGTGTGCCAGCCGCGGGTACTCGTGGCCGCCGAAGTTGCGCTGCGAGATCTTGCCGTCGGGGGTGCGGTCGAACAGCGCGCCCCAGGTCTCCAGCTCCCAGACCCGGTCGGGAGCCTCCTTGGCGTGCAGCTCCGCCATCCGCCAGTGGTTGAGGAACTTCCCGCCGCGCATGGTGTCGCGGAAGTGCACCTGCCAGTTGTCACCGGAGTTGACGTTGCCCATGCTGGCCGCGATGCCGCCCTCGGCCATCACCGTATGGGCCTTGCCGAACAGCGACTTGCAGATCACGGCGGTACGCATGCCCCGCTCCCGGGCCTCGATCGCGGCCCGCAGCCCGGCGCCGCCCGCGCCGACCACGACCACGTCGTACGCGTGCCGTTCGACTTGTGTCATCTCAGAAGAACCTCGGATCGTCGAATACGCCGCTGGAGACCAGATAGATGTAGAGGTCGGTGAGGCCGACGCTGATCAGGGACGACCAGGCGAGCAGCATGTGACGGCCGTTGAGGACGCCGACCCAGCCCCAGAGGCGGTAGCGCACCGGGTGCGCGGAGAAGTGCCTGAGCTTGCCGCCCATGATGTGCCGACACGAGTGGCACGACAGCGTGTACGCCCAGATCAGGATGATGTTCACGAGCAGGACGACCGTGCCCAGACCCATGTGGCCCCAGCGGTCGTGCTCGTCGCGGAAGCCGAGCACCGTGTCGTAGGTGAGGATGCCCGCCACCGGCAGCGCGAAGTAGAAGAAGTAGCGGTGCACGTTCTGCAGGATCAGCGGCAGCCGCGTCTCGCCGGTGTACTTCGCGTGCGGTTCGGCGACCGCGCAGGCGGGCGGCGAGGCCCAGAAGCCCCGGTAGTACGCCTTGCGGTAGTAGTAGCAGGTCAGCCGGAAGCCGAGCGGGAAGACCAGCACCAGCAGGGCCGGTGACAGGCCCCACCAGTCGCCGAACAGCGGCCAGTTGGCGCCGCCCTTCATGTCCGCGCAGTTCGACGCCAGGCACGGCGAGTAGAACGGCGAGACGTAGGGCGCCGCGTAGTAGTGGCTGTTGGCGAAGGCCCGCCAGGTCGAGTAGACGACGAAGGCCGCCAGGCCGAGCGCGGTGACCAGCGGTGGCACCCACCACCGGTCGGTCCGCAGATGCCGTTCGGAAATGGCCGCGCGCCCCGGCGTCAGGACGCCGCGGCGCGCGGTGGGGGAGGGGGTGGTTCCGGTGGCCAAGGAGGACTCCGAAGGAACGGGGGAGGGGACGCCGCCGGGTGCGGGCGCCGAGGGGTGCGGGGGTGGTACGGCCGCCGCGGGCCGGTGCCGCGCGCTACGGCGCGTGCCGGTGCGGCGAGCCCAGCCCCTCGTCCTCCGCGTCGGCCCACAGGCCGCGGTCGTACGGCGCGTCCGGGATCGTCACCATCTCGACCTTGCGGATGCCCGCGGTCGTCGGGACGGCCTCGTGCAGCAGAGCCAGGCTCTCCCGCAGATGGGCCGCGTCGGCCCGCACCCTGCGCATGTCCAGGCTGTCGCCCACGTGCTCGTCCAGCCGCCCGACGCAGCGCATCAAATCGTCGAGCCGCCGGGTGACCGACGTCAGATCGTCTTGCAGGGACATACGGATGCCTCACCTTCTCCGCCGTGCGGGGGTGATGCGGTTGATGACGCTGCCGCGCCTGGAAGTGTCGCGCGTCACACCTTCGGTTGGGAAGACGCGTGCACCAATTCCCCTCCGGGGCGGTTCGCCGGTCTCCGGGCGCGCCGCCCGCCCGGCCACCCCGCGCAGTCCCCCGCGCCCCTCATGGGCCGCCCCCCGCGCCAAGGGGCCGTCCGGGTGGAAGAGCGGGGCATTGCGGTCGTGTCGGGGCGGAGAGCCGCTCCTCGTCCCCTCCACTGGGAAGTGATTACCCGGAAATCAGGCCAAATGAGTATGTCCCCGGTCTATGCCGGGCCGCCGGAGGTGTCCGATCCATGAACCGCAGCGCGAACCCACCCGTATTGCGCGCCGCCGTGGCGCTGACCGCCGGGGCGGCCATGACCCTGACCGCCTGCTCCTCGGGCGGCGGCGCCGCCGGGACGGCGGGCACCGACATCGCGACCGTCTCGCGCGCGGGCGTCCGCGACGGCGGCACGCTGCGCTGGGCGACCGATGAGCTGCCCCGCACGCTGAACGCGTACCAGGCGGACGCGGACGCCGACACGCTGACGATCGCGGGAGCCACCCTCCCGGCGATGTACCGGCTCGACGGCCACGGCTCCCCGCGGGCCGACAGCGACTTCCTGGCGAGCGCGGACGTCGCGCAGTCACCGCGCCAGGTGGTCACGTACCACCTGAACCCCAAGGCGAAGTGGAGCGACGGCCAGGCGGTCGGCGCGGCCGACTTCGTCGCCCAGTGGAAGGCGCTGAACGGCAAGAACAGCGCCTTCTGGACGGCCCGCAACGCCGGTTACGACCGGATCTCCGACGTCCGGCAGGGCAAGGACGCCCAGCAGGTCGACGTCACCTTCGCCAGCCCGTACGCGGACTGGAAGTCGCTGTTCAGCCCGCTGTACCCGAAGTCGGTGACCAGTGACGCGGACACCTTCAACGACGGCGTGCGCACCAAGCTGCCGGTCGTCGCGGGCCCCTTCGCGGTCGAGGCCGTGGACACCAAGAAGGGCACCGTCACGCTGGACCGCAACAAGGCGTGGTGGGGCGAGCCCGCCAAGCTCGACCGGATCGTGCTGACCGCCGTGCCGGTGGACAAGCGCCCCGCCGCGCTCGCCGCGGGCGCCCTCGACCTGGCCGAGATCGACCCCGGCGCGGTCACCGCCGTGACCGGGACCAAGGGCCTGGCCGTACGGAAGGCGCCCGACGCCGCGTACGCGCAGCTCGCCATCAACGGCAGTACGGGACCGCTGGCTGACGAGCGCATCCGGCACGCCGTGGCCCGCGCCATCGACCGCAAGGCCATCGCCACCGCCGTGCTCAAGCCGCTCGGGCTGCCCGACGAGGCGCTCGGCAACCACCTGGTGCTGCCCTCGCAGGACGGCTACCGCGACAACAGCTCGGCGCTCGGCACCAACGACGTGCAGCAGGCCCAGGCGCTGCTGGCCGACGCGGGCTGGACGCGCAGCAACGCCAAGACCGGCGACCAGGCGGCCGGCGGCCCCGGCCGTACCGCGGCCTCCGGCGCCGTCACCGTCGTGGAGCCCGCAGCCGCCGTCAGCAAGGCGGGCAAGCAGCTCACCATGCGCTTCGTGCTCCCGGCGGACTCCCCGACACTGGACGACGTCGGCACCCGGATCGCCTCGATGCTCTCCGGCATCGGCATCCGCACCGAGATCACCAAGGTCGCGGGCGACAGCTACTTCCAGGACCACATCGCCTCGGGCGACTTCGACCTGGCGCTCTACTCCTGGCCCGGCACGGCCTACCCGGCCACCGACGACACCCCGATCTTCGCCAAGCCGGTGCCCGCCCCCGACGGCTCGCTGACCGTGGCGCAGAACTACACGCGGGTCGGCACCGACCAGATCGACCAGCTCCTGGACCGGGCGGGCGGCGAGCTGGACACCTCCGCGGCCCGCGACCTGACCTCCAAGGCCGACGCCCGGATCTGGGCCGCGGCCGGTTCCATCCCGCTCTACCAGCGCCCCGGCCTGGTCGCGCTGCGCACCACCGTCGCCAACGCGGGCGCCTTCGGCTTCCAGACCCCCGACTACCAGAACCTCGGCTTCCGCAAGTAGGCGCGCGCGGTCGCGGAAAACCGTGCGATTACGGGCCCCAAATCCCCTCTGAAGCCAGCCATCGGCGGCCGAGGGGGGTTGGGGCCCGTACCATGGGGTAAGGCCGCGGCGTGACCTTGCCCGGCAGGCGAGCGCGTCAACGAGGAACGCGACGTCCATCCACGATTCCGGGAGAAGCGCCGCAGCATGTCCACGCGCCACGATATTCGTAACGTCGCCATCGTCGCCCACGTCGACCACGGCAAGACGACCCTCGTCGACGCGATGCTCAAGCAGGCCGGCGCATTCGCCGCCCACCAGCATCTCGACGATCGGATGATGGACTCCAACGACCTGGAGCGCGAGAAGGGCA
This sequence comes from Streptomyces sp. NPDC088197, assembly GCF_044741185.1. Classification (NCBI taxonomy): domain Bacteria; kingdom Bacillati; phylum Actinomycetota; class Actinomycetes; order Kitasatosporales; family Streptomycetaceae; genus Streptomyces; species Streptomyces sp. NPDC088197. The sequence goes on along the minus strand of NZ_JBIUSD010000002.1, from coordinate 712,115 downwards.
TCACCATTCTCGCGAAGAACACCGCCGTGAAGTACCACCCCAAGGGCGGTGGCGATGTCATCACGATCAACATCATCGACACCCCGGGCCACGCCGACTTCGGCGGCGAGGTGGAGCGCGGCCTGTCCATGGTCGACGCGGTCGTGCTGCTGGTGGACGCCTCCGAGGGCCCGCTGCCGCAGACCCGTTTCGTGCTCCGCAAGGCGCTGTCGGCGAACCTGCCGGTCATCCTCTGCGTGAACAAGACGGACCGCCCCGACTCCCGGATCGACGAGGTCGTCAACGAGACGTACGACCTGTTCCTGGACCTGGACGCCACCGAGGACCAGATCGAGTTCCCGATCGTCTACGCGTGCGCGCGGGACGGCATCGCCTCGCTGACCAAGCCGGAGAACGGCACGGTTCCGGCCGACAGCGACAGCCTGGAGCCGTTCTTCTCCACGATCCTGTCCACCGTCCCGGCCCCCACGTACACCGAGGGCGCGCCGCTCCAGGCGCACGTCACCAACCTCGACGCGGACAACTTCCTCGGCCGTATCGCCCTGCTCCGGGTGGAGGAGGGCGAGCTGCGCAAGGGCCAGCAGGTCGCGTGGATGAAGCGCGACGGCTCGGTCAGCCAGGTCAAGATCACCGAACTGCTGATGACCGAGGCGCTGACCCGCAAGCCCGCCGAGATGGCGGGCCCCGGCGACATCTGCGCGGTGGCCGGTATTCCGGAGATCACCATCGGCGAGACGCTGGCCGACCTGGAGAACCCGGTCGCGCTGCCGCTCATCACGGTCGACGAGCCCGCGATCTCGATGACCATCGGTACGAACACCTCGCCGCTGGTCGGCAAGGGCGGCAAGGGCCACAAGGTCACCGCCCGCCAGGTCAAGGACCGCCTCGACCGGGAGCTGATCGGCAACGTCTCGCTCCGCGTGCTGCCCACCGAGCGCCCCGACGCCTGGGAGGTCCAGGGCCGCGGCGAGCTGGCGCTGGCCATCCTGGTCGAGCAGATGCGCCGCGAGGGCTTCGAGCTGACCGTCGGCAAGCCGCAGGTGGTCACCAAGGTGATCGACGGCAAGGTCCACGAGCCGGTCGAGCGGATGACGGTGGACTGCCCCGAGGAGTACCTGGGCGCGATCACCCAGCTCATGGCGACCCGCAAGGGCCGCATGGAGACCATGACGAACCACGGCTCCGGCTGGGTCCGCATGGAGTTCGTCGTCCCGGCCCGCGGCCTGATCGGCTTCCGTACGGAATTCCTCACCGACACCCGCGGCACCGGCATCGCGCACAGCATCTTCGAGGGCCACGAGCCGTGGTTCGGCGACCTGCGGACCCGTAACAACGGCTCCCTGGTGGCCGACCGCGCCGGTGTCGTGACGCCGTTCGCCATGATCAACCTCCAGGAGCGCGGCGTGATCTTCGTCGAGGCGACCACGGAGGTCTACGAGGGCATGATCATCGGTGAGAACTCGCGGTCCGACGACATGGACGTGAACATCACCAAGGAGAAGAAGCTCACCAACATGCGCGCCGCGTCCGCAGACAACACCGAGAACGTGGTGCCGCCGCGCAAGCTCTCGCTGGAGCAGTCGCTGGAGTTCTGCCGCGAGGACGAGTGCATCGAGGTGACCCCGGAGACGGTCCGCATCCGCAAGGTCGTCCTGGACCAGAAGGAGCGGGGACGCTCGGCCGCTCGGGCCAAGCGCTGACCGCGCAGCGCCCGTAGGGGCGCGGGGAGCCGCGCGACCAGACTCCGCCGCCGGACGGCGGGGACCGGTCACGCGCTCTCCGCGCCCCTTTTGGGCTTTTCGCACTGTCCGTTATCCGGACGTTCATCTCCGCTCAGCGGCGTAAGAAAGATCACACTGTCCGTTTCGAACCTGTCTGTGTACGTTCCAGATTGTCCGAATTTTGAGCAGGATCCTCTGCCCATCGTGACCGAAGCGAAACCAGACCCTGTTCCGAGCGACCTCAAACGTGCCCGATAGTGGACGAAGTTGAGCTCGGGTCAATGGGTCACGCGCTGATGGGGAGCGCCGACTCACGAGCACGGAAGGCCAGGCCCTTCTCCTGTCAGGGGTGTCAGGAGTGTCAGCGGCGACCGGCCTTCCTTTCACGTATCGACAGTGACTCCTGAGGAGGCAAACCCATGCGCGGTGCCAAGAGCGCCAAGTGGGTCATAGGCGCGGCAGTCGTCGCCCTCGCGGCAACCGCCTGCGGTTCCGGTGATTCGGACAACAAGGCCGGCGGTTCCAACGACGGCATCGTCAGGGCGTGGTGGGGAGACCCCCAGAACCCCCTGGAGCCGGCGAACACCAACGAGGTCCAGGGCGGCAAGGTCCTGGACATGATCTTCATGAACCTCAAGGAGTACGACCCCAAGACGGGGAAGGCCAACCTTGAGGCCGCTGACTCGATCACCACGACCGACCAGCAGAACTTCACCATCAAGATCAAGCAGGGCCTGAAGTTCTCCGACGGCACCCCGGTGACCGCCAACTCGTTCGTCGACGCCTGGAACTACGGCGCGCTGCTGACGAACAAGCAGCTCAACGCGTACTTCTTCGCGGACATCGACGGCTACGCCGCGGTGCACCCCGACAAGGAGGGCGCCGCCCCGACCGCGAAGACCATGTCGGGTCTGAAGGTCGTGGACGACACCACCTTCACCGTCAAGCTCACCCAGAAGTTCTCCACGTGGCCCGACCGCCTCGGCTACAAGGCGTTCGCGCCGCTGCCGAAGTCGTTCTTCACCGACCACGCCGGCTACCTGAACAAGCCGGTCGGCGACGGCCCGTACATGATCGACTCGTACAGCAAGGGCTCCAGCATGAAGCTGGTCCCGAACCCGAACTACACGGGCCCGAGCAAGCCGAAGAACAAGGGCGTGCTGCTGAAGGTCTACACCGACAGCAACACCGCCTACGCCGACCTCCAGGCGGGCAACCTGGACGTCCTGGACGACGTTCCGGCCGAGCAGCTCAGCCACGTGAAGTCGGACCTCGGCGGCCGCTACCTCAACCAGCCGGCCGGCATCATCCAGACGGTCTCCTTCCCGCTGAACCAGAAGGCGTGGAGCGCCCCCGGCATGGAGAAGGTCCGCCAGGGCCTGTCCATGGCGATCGACCGGAAGACCATCACCGAGAAGATCTTCCAGGGCACCCGCACCCCGGCCACCGACCTCACCTCCCCGGTGCTGGGCGCGGCCGGCGGTTACAGCGACTCCGTCGGCGGCGAGTCGGTCACGTACGACCCGGTCAAGGCGAAGCAGCTCATCCAGGAGGGCGGCGGCATTCCCGGCGGTCACATGACCATCGGGTACAACGCCGACACCGGCTCGCACAAGCAGTGGGTCGACGCGGTCTGCAACAGCATCAACAACGTGGTGGGCAACAACAAGGCGTGCGTCGGCGCCCCCACCGGCACGTTCGCGGACTTCCGCAACCAGATCACCAAGGGTGAGATGACCCAGCCGTTCCGCTCCGGCTGGCAGATGGACTACCCGCTGATCGACAACTTCCTGACGCCCCTGTACGTGACGGGCGCCAGCTCGAACGACTCGCACTACAGCAACCCGCAGTTCGACTCGCTGATCAAGCAGGCGAACTCGGAGCCGGACACCGCCAAGGCGATCGGGTTCTACCAGGACGCCGAGAAGATCCTGATGAAGGACATGCCCGTCATCCCGCTCTGGTACCAGAACGGTGGCGCCGGCTGGTCGTCCCGGGTGTCCAACGTGACGGAGAACGCCTTCAGTGTCCCCGTCTTCACCGACATCACGGTCAACAACTGACCTGATGCGGTAAGCGCGCCCGCCATGGCACCCCGTGGCGGGCGCGCGTTCGGGGGGAACTGACAGCAACCGCTCGCGGTGCGGAGGTCGGCCGGGGTCACAAGCCCCGGCTCACGTCTGCCCCGATCCCTGGAGGACAGATGGGGCGCTACGTCATTCGACGACTGCTCCAGATGGTTCCGGTCTTCATCGGAACCACCTTTTTGATCTTCGTCATGGTCTACGCGCTCGGCGACCCGGTGGCCGCCATGTTCGGCGACCGGGCGCCCGACCCCGCCACGGCGAACCAGATCAGGCACGACCTGTATCTGGACCACTCGCTGCCCGCGCAGTACGGGCACTACATGTGGCAGATCCTCAGCGGCAACTTCGGTACCGCCGCCACCGGGCAGCCGGTCACCGAGCTGATGGGCACGGCCTTCCCGGTCACCATCCGGCTGACCATGGTCGCCTTCGCGATCGAGGCGGTCGTCGGCATCGGGCTCGGCCTGCTGGCCGGGCTGCGGCGCGGACGGTTCGCGGACTCGGGCGTGCTCGCGTTCACGCTGCTCGTCGTGTCCATCCCGACCTTCGTGACCGCCTTCCTGCTCCAGTACTTCGTGGGCGTGAAGTGGGGCCTGGCCAATCCGGCGGTCGCCGAGGGCGCCCCGATCGGTGACCTGATCCTGCCGGGACTCGTCCTGGCCGGTGTCTCGCTCGCCTATGTGGCCCGGCTGACCCGTACCTCCGTCGCGGAGAACTCCCGCGCGGACTACCTGCGCACGGCCGTGGCCAAGGGCCTGCCCAAGCGCCGGGTGGTCACTGTCCACCTGCTGCGCAACTCGCTGATACCCGTGGTGACCTTCCTCGGCACCGACCTCGGCGCGCTCATGGGCGGCGCCATCGTCACCGAGCGGATCTACAACATCCACGGCGTCGGCTACCAGCTCTACCAGGGCATCCTGCGGCAGAATCCGCCGACCGTCGTCGGCTTCGTGACGATCCTGGTGATCGTCTTCCTGGCCGCCAACCTGCTCGTCGACCTGCTTTACGCGGTCCTGGACCCGAGGATTCGCTATGTCTGAGATGTCCGACGCCCGGAGCGCCGCGAACGCGATATCCACAGCGCCCGCCGGGCTGCCCGTGGACGGACCGCGCGGCCCGGGGGAGCCGTCGAAGCCGTCGCGTGACGCGGAGCGCGAGAAGCCGCGCAGCCTGTGGAACGACGCCTGGCACGACCTCAGCCGCAAGCCGATGTTCTACGTGTCCGGGCTGCTGATCCTCTTCCTGGTCGTCATCTCGATCTGGCCCAGCCTGATCGCCGGGGGCAGCCCGCTCTCCTGCGACCTCGCCAAGTCGCAGAACGGGGCGACCTCCGGGCACCCCTTCGGCTTCGACCAGCAGGGCTGCGACGTCTACACCCGCACCGTCTACGGCGCGCGCGCCTCGGTGTCGGTCGGCATCTTCGCGACCCTCGGCGTCACCGTGCTGGGCTCGCTCCTCGGCGGCCTGGCCGGTTACTTCGGCGGCTGGTGGGACTCGATCCTCTCCCGGATCAGCGACATCTTCTTCGGCATCCCGATCCTGCTCGGCGGCATCGTCTTCCTGTCCGTGGTCAAGGGCGGCAGCGTCACCACCGTTTCGCTCTTCATGATCCTGCTGGGCTGGCCGCAGATCGCGCGTATCGCGCGCGGCTCGGTCATCACGGCCAAGCAGCAGGACTACGTGCAGGCGGCGCGGGCACTCGGCGCGGGCAACGCGCGGATGCTGCTGCGGCACATCGCGCCCAACGCGCTCGCCCCGATCATCGTGGTCGCGACGATCGCGCTGGGCACGTACATCTCGCTGGAGGCGACGCTGTCGTTCCTCGGCGTGGGCCTCAAGCCGCCGGCCGTCTCCTGGGGCATCGACATCTCCCAGGCGTCCACCCAGATCCGCAACGCGCCGCACATGCTGCTGTGGCCCGCGGGCGCGCTCAGCGTGACGGTGCTGGCGTTCATCATGCTCGGCGACGCGGTGCGCGACGCCCTCGACCCCAAGCTGCGCTAGGAGGTACGGCGTTGACTGTCATCGATGAGACCGCGAGCGCCCCGGCGCCCGGCGTGCCGACGGCTCCGCTGCTCGAAGTACGGGACCTGCACGTCGAGTTCCACACCCGCGACGGTGTCGCCAAGGCCGTGAACGGCGTCAACTACTCGGTGAACGCCGGGGAGACGCTGGCCGTGCTCGGCGAGTCCGGCTCGGGCAAGTCCGTGACCGCGCAGGCGATCATGGGCATCCTCGACATGCCGCCCGGCCGTATCCCGCAGGGCGAGATCCTGTTCCAGGGCCGCGACATGCTCACGATGTCCGGCGAGGAGCGGCGCAAGCTGCGCGGCCGGAAGATCGCGATGATCTTCCAGGACGCGCTGTCGTCCCTCAACCCGGTGCTGTCGGTGGGCTACCAGCTCGGCGAGATGTTCCGGGTGCACCAGGGCCTGTCCCGCAAGGCCGCCAAGGCCAAGGCGGTCGAGCTGATGGACCGGGTGCGCATCCCGGCGGCGAAGGACCGGGTGAACGACTACCCGCACCAGTTCTCCGGCGGTATGCGGCAGCGCATCATGATCGCGATGGCGCTCGCCCTCGAACCCGACCTGATCATCGCGGACGAGCCGACGACCGCGCTCGACGTCACCGTCCAGGCGCAGGTGATGGATCTATTGGCCGAACTCCAGCGGGAGTTCAACATGGGCCTGATCCTGATCACCCACGACCTGGGTGTGGTCGCCGACGTGGCCGACAAGATCGCGGTGATGTACGCGGGCCGGATCGTCGAGAGCTCGCCGGTCCACGAGATCTACAAGAACCCGGCGCACCCGTACACCAAGGGCCTGCTCCAGTCGATTCCCCGGCTGGACCAGAAGGGCCAGGAGCTGTACGCGATCAAGGGGCTGCCGCCCAACCTGCTGCGTATCCCGTCGGGCTGCGCCTTCAACCCGCGCTGCCCGATGGCGCAGGACATCTGCCGGACCGAGGTGCCCGTGCTGCACACGATCGGCGACGGGCGCGGCAGTGCCTGCCACTTCTGGAAGGAGACGCTCGGTGAGTGACCTCTCGAACCGGGGTGAACCCATCCTCCAGGTGCGGAACCTGGTGAAGCACTTCCCGCTGACGCAGGGCATCCTGTTCAAGAAGCAGGTCGGCGCGGTCAAGGCGGTCGACGGCATCTCCTTCGACCTCTACCGGGGCGAGACGCTGGGCATCGTCGGCGAGTCCGGCTGCGGCAAGTCCACGGTCGCCAAGCTGCTGATGAACCTCGAACAGGCCACCGCGGGCGAGGTGTTCTACAAGGGCGAGGACATCACCAAGCTGACCGGGCGGGCCCTGAAGGCCGTCCGGCGCAACATCCAGATGGTGTTCCAGGACCCGTACACCTCGCTCAACCCCCGTATGACGGTCGGCGACATCATCGGTGAGCCCTTCGACATCCACCCCGAGGTGGCTCCCAAGGGGTCGCGCCGCAAGCGTGTCGAGGACCTGCTGGACGTGGTCGGCCTCAACCCCGAGTACATCAACCGGTATCCGCACCAGTTCTCCGGCGGCCAGCGGCAACGCATCGGCATCGCACGGGGGTTGGCGCTCAACCCGGAGATCATCATCTGCGACGAGCCGGTCTCCGCGCTCGACGTCTCGGTGCAGGCCCAGGTCATCAACCTGATGGAGAAGCTCCAGGACGAGTTCACCCTCTCCTACCTCTTCATCGCGCACGACCTGTCGATCGTCCGGCACATCTCCGACCGGGTCGGCGTGATGTACCTCGGGCGGATGGCGGAGATCGGCACCGACACCGAGATCTACGAGCACCCGACCCACCCGTACACCCAGGCCCTGCTCTCCGCCGTCCCGGTCCCGGACCCGGCCGCGCGTGAGCACCGCGAGCGGATCATCCTCTCCGGCGACGTGCCCTCCCCGGCCAACCCGCCCTCAGGCTGCCGCTTCCGCACCCGCTGCTGGAAGGCCGAGTCCCGCTGCGCCGAGGAGACCCCGCTGCTGGCGATCCCCGCCCGCTTCCAGGGCGGCTCCACCCCGGCCACCCACGAGTCGGCGTGCCACTTCGCCGAAGAAAAGGACGTCGTCGGCGCCGCCTGACGATCCCCCACCCCACAGGGGCGCCCCCCACCCCGGGGGGCGCCCCTCTCGCGCGCGTCAGGCGTGGCCGTCAGGCGTGGGCGGCTGTGTCGGGGGCCTGGAGGGTGCGCACCCCGGTCCGTACGGCGCTCCAGTCCGTACCCGGCTCGCGGTCCCGTGCGCGCCGCAACCAGGTTGCCCGGTCCCGGTGTTCACGCCGCAGCTGCTCGATGTCCGCTTCGACGCCGGGCACCGGGCCGGACTCCTCCAGTTCATTGATGCGCTGGTCCATCGCGGACAACAGCGCCCGGTCGAGTTCGGTGACCGCCGCGAGGAACTCGCTCGTCGGTATGGCCACCCGTCCCGACCGCGGGCCGACGAATTCGATCACGCCCTCCGGGTCGGCCTGATGCTCCCAGACGACCGTCACCGTGTCCTCCTCACCGACGACCGTGCGCCAGCAGCGGACGTGCGGGGCGATCCGCAGGTAGTCGGTGTACAGATAGCCCGCGCTGTGCCAGGCCAACGCGGCCTCGGCCTCCGGCGTTTCGCGCCATGTCCAGGCGGGCGAGGTGTCGGCCGCGACGTCCACCAGGTCCGGTGGCACGGGCTCCAGCGCCGCCGACACGAGCGCGATCATGTCCTCCCACAGGCGGACGACGTAGTAGTCCACATACGGGTGCGTTCGCCTGCCGTCACCGTCGTCCCGCAGTGCCCGGACCGTGGAATCGGAGTAGCGCAGCACCTCATGGCCGTCGAGGTCGACGCAGTACCAGCCCTCGGTCAGCCCGAACCAGTGCAGGACGGGCCGCTCGCGGCCCCACGGCGTGACCGACGTCAGGGGCGTCAGCTCGAAACGGAACCGGATCGCCCGGTCGGTGTGGATCACCGCTCCAGTGTCCCAGCGGAAGCGGCGTTCAGGCGTGGGCGGCCTCGCGGTCGGCTTGGCTGCGCAGGACGCAGAATTCGTTGCCCTCGGGGTCGGTGAGGACGGCCCAGCCGGTGCCGTCGGGGTTGCGGCGGTCGGTGAGGAGGGTGGCGCCGAGGGCGAGGAGGCGGTCGACCTCCTCGTCGCGGGTGGTGTCGGGCCGCAGGCACAGGTGGACGCGGTTCTTGACCGTCTTGGGCTCGGGCACCTGGTTGAAGTGGAGCAGGGGGCCGTCCGCGAGGAGCACCTGGACCTCCGGGTCGCCCGGCCGGTCCTCCGGATCCAGCGGACGGCCGGTGACGCCGCTCCAGAAGAGAGCCAGGCTGTAGGCGTCCGCACAGTCGATCGCCACGTTCTGCACTACCGAGACCATGGCCCGAGCCTTCCCGATCCCGGCGCCCGGCGCCACCGCATTCGGCGCCTCCCCTGACGAGGAGGCGTCGTACGCGTGGTCGGCCGGTGTTCAGTCGTTCGGGACGACCTGCTTCTCCTCCGCGAAGTGGCACGCCGAGTCGTGTTCGGCCGGGCCCGCCGTGCCGCGGAAGGCCGGGGGGATCGCCAGCAGCGGCTCCTCCAGGGTGCAGCGCTCCTGGGCCTTCCAGCAGCGGGTGCGGAAGCGGCAGCCGGAGGGCGGGTTGGCCGGGGAGGGCACGTCGCCGGAGAGGATGATCCGCTCGCGGTGCTCGCGGGCGGCCGGGTCCGGGACCGGGACGGCGGAGAGCAGGGCCTGGGTGTACGGGTGCGTGGGGTGCTCGTAGATCGCCTCGTCGCCGCCGATCTCGACGATCTTGCCGAGGTACATCACGCCGACCCGGTCGGAGATGTGCCGGACGATCGACAGGTCGTGCGCGATGAACATGTAGGAGAGGTTGAACTCCTTCTGGAGATTGCCCATCAGGTTGATCACCTGGGCCTGCACCGACACGTCGAGCGCGGAGACCGGCTCGTCGGCCACGATGATCTCGGGGCGCAGCGCCAACCCCCGTGCGATGCCGATGCGTTGCCGCTGGCCGCCGGAGAACTGGTGCGGATACCGGTTGATGTACTCGGGGTTGAGGCCGACCACGTCGAGCAGGTCCTGTACGCGCTTGCGCCGGTCGCCCTTGGGCGCGACCTCGGGGTGGATCTCGTACGGCTCACCGATGATGTCGCCGACCGTCATACGCGGGTTGAGCGAGGTGTACGGGTCCTGGAACACCATCTGGATGTTGCGCCGGACGGCCTTCAGGGCCCGCCCCGACAGCTTGGTGATGTCGTCGCCCTTGTACAGGATGCGTCCGGCCGTGGGCACTTCGAGGTTCATCAGCAGCCGGGCGACGGTCGACTTGCCGCAGCCGGACTCGCCGACGATGCCCAGCGTCTCGCCGGGGAAGAGGTCGAAGGAGACACCGTCGACGGCCTTGACCGCGCCGATCTGCTTCTTGAACAGGATGCCCTGGGTCAGCGGGAAGTGCTTGACCAGGTCGCGTACTTCGAGGATCGGCTCGTGCGCCGCCTTGACCGGGTCCTTGTGCATGACGGGCTGTTCACTCACCGAGCGTCTCCTTCCAGAAGTGGCAGGCGCTCGCCCGGTCGGGGCTCACCTTCGCCAGCGGGGGCACATCGGTGCGGCAGATGTCCTGGGCCATCGGGCAGCGCGGGTTGAAGGCGCAACCGGGCGGAATGTGCAGCAGGTTGGGCGGCAGCCCCTTGATCGCGTACAGCTCCTGGCCCTTCTGGTCCAGCCGCGGAATCGACTGCAACAAGCCCTTGGTGTACGGGTGCGCGGGCCGCTTGTAGATCTCGTGGACCGGCGAGGTCTCCACGATCCGGCCCGCGTACATCACGGCGATCTTGTCGGCCACGTCCGCGACGACGCCCAGGTCGTGGGTGATGAGGATCAGGCCCATGTTGAACTCCCGCTGGAGTTCGGCCAGCAGATCCATCACCTGCGCCTGCACCGTCACGTCGAGCGCGGTCGTCGGCTCGTCGGCGATGATCAGCGCGGGTTCCAGGGCCATCGCCATGGCGATCATCACGCGCTGCCGCATACCGCCGGAGAACTGGTGCGGGTACTGCTTGACGCGTTCGGCGGCGGCGGGGATGCGGACCCGTTCCATCAGCTCGACGGCCTTGATCCGCGAGTCCTTCTTCGACATGCCCTGGTGGGTGGTGAACATCTCGCCGAGCTGTTCCCCCACGGTGAGCACGGGGTTGAGGGACGACAGCGCGTCCTGGAAGACCATCGCCATCTTCGCGCCGCGGACCTTGCGCCGCTCCTCGCCGACCATCGTCAGCAGGTTCTTGCCCTGGAAGACGATCTCGCCCTTGGTGATGAAGCCGGGCGGCGAGTCGAGGATGCCCATGATGGCCTGCGCGGTCACGGACTTGCCGGAGCCGGACTCGCCGAGCACGGCCAGCGTCTCGCCCTCGGCCACCGAGTACGTGACGCCGTTGACCGCCTTGGCGACCCCGTCCCTGGTACGGAATTCGACGTGCAGATCGTGGACGTCCAGCAGATTGCCGCTGGGCGGGGCGCTGGTGTGTTCTGCGGCCAGGTACTCGGTGCTCATGTACGGGCTCCTCAGCGCAGCTTGGGGTCGAGGGCGTCGCGCACCGCGTCGCCGAGCATGATGAAGGCCAGCACGGTGATGCTCAGCGCGCCCGCGGGCCACAGCAGCATGTGCGGCGCGTTGCGGATCTGCGAGGACGCGTCGGAGATGTCGATGCCCCAGGAGACGGTGGGCGGTTTGAGGCCCACGCCGAGGTAGGACAAGGTCGCCTCCAGCGCGATGTACGTACCCAGCGCGATGGTGCCGACGACGATGACCGGCGCGACGGCGTTGGGCGTGATGTGCCGCAGCAGGATGCGGGAGTTGCCCGCGCCCAGCGCCCGCGCGGCCTGCACGTAGTCGTTCTCCCGCGAGGTGATCACCGAGCCGCGGGCGATACGGGCGATCTGCGGCCAGCCGAGCAGCACCATGAAGCCGATGACCGGCCAGACGGTGCTGTTGGTGACCACGGACAGGAAGACCAGGCCGCCGAGGATGACCGGGATGCCGAAGAAGATGTCGCTGATCCGGGAGAGGACCGCGTCCCACCAGCCGCCGAAGAACCCGGCGAGGCCGCCGAGGACGCTGCCGAGGAGGACCACGCCCAGGGTCGCGCAGACGCCGACGGTGACCGAGGCGCGGGCGCCGTAGACCACGCGCGTGTAGACGTCGCGGCCCTGCTGGTCGTAGCCGAAGGGGTGGCCGGGGCTCGCGCCCTGCTGGGCCTTGGACAGGTCGGCCTTCAGCGGGTCCTGGGTGGCGATCAGTCCGGGCCAGATCGAGATGATCACCAGGAAGAGGATGATCAGCGCGGCGATGATGAAGATGGGGTTGCGCCGCAGGTCGCGCCAGGCGTCCGACCACAGGCTGCGCGGCTTCTCCGCGGGGTCGCCGCCGTCGGGCCCCGGCCCCTTCTCCAGTGACCCGGCCTCCTCCGCCGCCAGGTCGAAGCCGCCGCCACCGCCCGCGGCCGAGACGGACTGGCCGGGGTCGAGCGGGTTGCTCTGTTCAGGCATAACGAATCCTCGGGTCCAGGACCGCGTACAGCAGGTCGACTAGCAGATTCGCCAGCAGGAAGACCAGCACCAGGATCGTGACGAAGCCGACCACCGTCGGCGAGTTGTTGCGCAGGATGCCCTGGTAGAGCTGGAAGCCGACGCCGTGGATGTTGAAGATGCGCTCGGTGACGATCGCGCCGCCCATCAGGCCGCCGATGTCGGTGCCGATGAAGGTGACCACCGGGATCAGCGAGTTGCGCAGCAGGTGCCGGAAGATCACCTTGCGGCGTGGCAGGCCCTTGGCGACGGCGGTGCGCAGATAGTCGGCGCGGGTGTTCTCGGCGATCGAGGTACGGGTCAGCCGGGTGACGTACGCGAGCGAGACCAGGGCGAGGACCAGGCCCGGCAGGATCAGTTCGTTGAACGGCGCGCTGGGCGAGACCGAGGGGCTGACCCAGCCGAGCTTCACGCCGAACAGGTACTGGAGCACGTAGCCGGTCACGAACGTGGGCACCGAGATGACGACCAGGGTCATCAGCAGCACCCCGGTGTCGATCGGCTTGCCGCGCCGCATGCCGGTGATCACGCCGAGCAGGATGCCGATGATGATCTCGAAGATGATGGCGACGATGGTGAGCCGGATGGTGACCGGGAAGGCGCTGCCCATCAGGGAGGTGACGGACTGCCCGTTGAAGGCGGTGCCGAAGTCGCCGCGGAAGATGTTCCCCATGTAGAGCAGGTACTGCTTCCACAGCGGGTCGTTCAGGTGCAGGTCCGAGCGGATCTGGGCAGCGGTGGCGGGGTCCGGTGCGCGGTCGCCGAAGAGCGCGGCGACGGGGTCGCCGAGCGCGTAGACCATGAGGAAGATCAGGAATGTGCTGCCGATGAACACCGGGATCATCTGGAGCAGCCGCCGGATCACATAGCGTCCCATGCGGTGCCTTCCGAAGGGCCTTCCGAGCAGTGACGGGGAGGGGCGGGAAGCGGAGCGGCCGGAGGCCGCACCGGGTTACCGGTGCGGCCTCCGGCGGACGTCACTTGACCTTGATCTCGTTGTAGACCGGGACGCTGAACGGGTTCAGCTCGACGTTGGTGATCTTGTCGGAGTACCCGGCGCTGCCGTTCTGGTACCACAGCGGGATCGCGGGCATGTCCTTGACGAGCTGGCGCTCGGCGTCCTGGAAGAGGCCGACGGCCTTGGCGGTGTCGGTCTCGGCGTTGGCCTGGTTGACCAGCTTGTCGAAGTTGGCGTTGCTGTAGTGCGAGTCGTTGGACGACGCGTTGGTGTAGTACAGCGGCTGGAGGAAGTTCTGGATCAGCGGGTAGTCCATCTGCCAGCCGGACCGGAACGGGTTGTCCATCTGCTTGTTGACGATCTTGTTGCGGAAGTCGGCGAAGGTGCCGGTGGGGCTGCCGACGCACGCCTTGTTGTTGCCCAGCACGTTGTTGATGCTGTTGCAGACCGCGTCGACCCACTCCTTGTGGGAGCCGGTGTCCGCGTTGTAGCCGATGGTGATGCTGCCGCCCGGCAGGCCGCCGCCCTCCTGGATGAGCTGCTTGGCCTTGGCCGCGTCGTACGTGCACTCGGCGCCGCACAGGCCCGCCTTGTAGCCGCCGGACGCGCCCAGCACCGGGGAGGTCCAGTCGGTGGCCGGGGTGCGGGTGTTCTGGAAGATCTGCTGGGTGATCTGCTGGCGGTTGATCGCCATCGACAGGCCCTGCCGGACCTTCGCGGAGTTCGCGGACGACCACCGCGAGTTGTACAGCGGGAAGGCGAGGGTCTGGATGATGCCGGCGGGCTGGTTGATGTACCGGTCGCCGAGGTCGCTCTTGACGTTCTTGAGCTGCGAGGCGGGGATGTCGTCGACCAGGTCCAGGTTGCCCGCCTGGAGGTCGGTGTAGGCGGTGTTGTTGTCGGTGTAGACCCGCAGGTCGACGCCGCCGTTCTGGGCCGGGTCCGGGCCCTTGTAGCCGTCCCACTTGCGCAGGCTCATCTGCGAGCCCTTGCTGTACGACTGGATGGTGTACGGGCCGTCGCCGATCGGCTTCTTCAGCCAGGCGGCGTGGTCGTCGAAGAACGCCTTCGGCAGCGGGTAGTACGCCGAGTACCCGAGGGTGTCGGGGAAGGTGGAGAACTTCTGGTTGAGCTTCACCTTGAACTCGGTGTCGCTGACCTTGGTCAGACCGGAGAGCGTGGTCGCGGAGGACTTGGCGCCCGCGGTGTCCGGGTGGACCTTGTCGTACCCGTCGATGTACTGGAAGAAGTACGCGTTGATCTGGGCGTTCTTCAGCAGCGCGCCGTAGTTCCAGGCGTTGATGAAGGAGTCGGAGGTGACCTTCTCGCCGTTGCTGAAGGTCCAGTCCGACTTGATCTTGATGTCGAAGGTCTGCGAGTCGGTGGTGGTGATCGAGTCGGCGATCATGTCGGTCGCCTTGCCGGTCTTCGGGTCGTACTTCTTCAGGCCGCGGAAGACCATGTCGAGCACCTTGCCGCCCTGCACCTCATTGGTGTTGGCGGGCTCCAGCGGGTTCTGCGGGTCGCCCCAGGAAGCGCGCACGACGCCGGAGCCGCTGCCGCCGCCGCCCCCACCGCTGTTGTTGCTGCTGCTGCCGCAGGCGGCGGCTGCCAGGGCGACGGCCGTCGCACAGACGGCCCACTTCAAGCGCGTGGCTCCGCGCATCGCGTGCCTCCTCATGGATCACAAATGACACTTAGTCACCCATGACACCGCAATAGAGCCAAAGTCGCACTTCTACTACTCCGTGTCGGCATGTCCAATGCGTTGGCCATGGCGCTACGCCCTGCCAGAAAGCCGTGTCACGGCCCGCATGAAGTGACCTGTCCGCGTCAAAAATGGAGGCGGCCGCGCCCGCTCGCCCGTCCGGTCCGTGCCCCACGAAGGAGCTCTCCCGTGAGCGATGCGCGCCCCACCCGCGCCGCCCCGTCCCGCCCGCTCGACCGCCGCACGCTGCTGCGCTACGGCACCGGCGCGCTGGCGGGCGCCGGCCCCGCCCCGGCCGCCGCCGCGTACGGCTGGCCCGCCTCACTCCAGCAGGGGTCGAGCGGCGCCGCGGTCACCGAACTCCAGATCGGTATCGCGGGCTGGGCCGCCGACTCCGCCTCCCACACCGACGTCGGGGTGGACGGCTCCTTCGGCCCCGGTACGTACGCGGCCCTGCGCCGCTACCAGGCCGCGTACGGCCTCGGCGTCGACGGCGTCGCGGGTCCGCAGACCTTCGCCTCCCTCAACGCCCTCAAGGCGTCCGACGGTTCGATGAGCGGCACCGTCTCGCCTGCGGACCCGGCGCCTCCTCGTCCTGGGAGGCGCCGAATACGGTGGCTCATGCACGACGGGATCGAGACCCCCTACGCCGACGGGTCGGGTTCGAAGTAGCCGGGAGCGCTGAACAGGCCCGTGAAGGTTCCGGGACCGTGGCGCTCGTCGAGCCACGTCATCAGCTCTGTCACATCGCCGGTGACGATGGCCGCAAGGAGACGAGCGTGAAGCTCGTCTCCTTCTCCGAGGCCGAACTCCGCGAGGAAGCGGACGTATCGGCGGGTGACAGTCCTGTCGTAATCGCTGAGGGCTGCCGCGTATCGAGTCTGTTCCTCACTCGCGTGCACCTCGACCGCGCGCCCGGTGTCTTCCTCGGACAGCGTTCCCGTCACGTCGCGGAACACGAGTGCGTCGAGGATGTCGAAGGGCTCCGCCACACCGAACCGCTCTGCTGTCTGTCGGGTGATGGAACGCGCCTCCTTGTCGCAGGCGCCTTCCATGACGATTCCGAGGTTCCGTGTGTTGCGGCTTCCGTGCCGGTCGACCACCGAGTAGGGCTGTCCGGTCGCTCGGCGGTAGTTGATGCCGTACTGAGTCCGGACGGGCCTGCCCGCTACCTCCACGTACCGGCGACGAGATCCGTAGTGAAGGCAGTCATGCGTGTACGCGCGCAGAAGGTCGAGCAGAGCCAGCGGGGAGCGTTCGGTGTCCCGGCATTCCATGGGACCGTACATGGTGATGACGGCCATCATCTGGAGGTGCCGATACCCCTGGTCGGGGTGGTGAAATCCGCCGAAAGCCCTGGCGCGCGCGTGCGGAACACGTGGGCGGGGTGCCCGCTCGTCAGCGGGGAAGCGTCGGCGCGCATGGCTACCAGAACGGCCATGGCCTCTTCGCCGGTGACGGACTCGTTCGGAGC
The DNA here is from genome assembly GCF_044741185.1 of Streptomyces sp. NPDC088197. NCBI lineage: Bacteria > Bacillati > Actinomycetota > Actinomycetes > Kitasatosporales > Streptomycetaceae > Streptomyces > Streptomyces sp. NPDC088197. Next base: position 695,591 of record NZ_JBIUSD010000002.1, on the reverse strand, counting down.
GAGTTTCGTCAAGGCGCCGAGCCGGCCTTGACGAGGTGGACGTGGGACTCCTGCATCCCTTCCGGGAGTGCGTCCGGGCTGAACCATTTCGCCTCCAGAATCTCGAAGCTGTCGAGCTTGACAACTCCGCCCACGTGAAGTGCCTCATAGGCGATCTCCACGCGGAGCTTGTAGCCGCTGGTTACCTGGACCAGTCGGCCTGGGACGACCTCGAGACCGGTTTCTTCCCTGACCTCTCGGACGACGGTCTTCTGGAATTCTTCGCTCTTGATCGCGTAGCCGGTAGGCAGCCCCCACGGTCGATCAGCGGGCCACATGCGGTGCTTGAGGAGCAGGACTTCCCCCGCCTCATTGCGCACCACGCCTGTCACGCCGACCATGAATTTGGCGTGCGCGAACCACAGAACGCGCCATTGCAGAGGGCCGCGAATGAGCTTCCACATTCGAGCGATGATCTGCTTCATGTGCACCCTTCCTGGAGGACAGAGTATTCCGCATGGACTGGCAGGACTGTCTCTTTATGCGCGTCAATGACTAAAGATCACTGCGGCAGGATTCAGCCCACTCCGCCAGCCGTCCGCGCGCGTCCCCGTCGAACAGAGCCTTCTCTTCGTACCTCGTGAATCTGCTGATGAGATCTTGAACATCGCGTGCGTCTCGGAAAACTATCGCTCCGAGGTCCAATTCGGCTGTAGCCACCGATTCATCGTAAACGGTAAAAGTGTTGAGCGCCCCGGGGCCCAGGTAGGTCCCCATAGGGATGACGCCGATTCGGATGTTCGGCTGTCTGCTGAGGGAAACAAGGTGGTCGATCTGCATGGCCAGCTCATCACGAGGAATCAGCGGATACAGCACGGCGGGCTCACACATGAGGAAAGTGAAATTCTTCGACTGGTCGAACAGTACGCGCTGCCGCTCCAGCTTGAGAGCCACAGCCTTTGACCGCTGTTCCGACGGCGCATCTCTGAGACTTGCTCGCACGTACGCGGGTGTTGCCAACAGGCCGGTAATCATGGACAGCAGGAAGTAGCGGAATGTAGCAGACGACGTTTCCAGTCCCGCTAGTTGCACCTGCTTCTTGTCCAAACCCTTGCGGCGCAGAGTCCTGCTGTCATGCCACTCGGTCTGCGCGATCCGCGCGAGCGCCATCACTTCGGCCGCTACAGCAGCGCTGGCTCCCAGGGCACGGAGGATCTGTTCCACGTCCAGCAACGAGGGGCGAGACTTGTTTCCTTCAATCCTGCTGACCTTCGACTGAGACATGTTGCAGCGCGCGGCGAGCCGGACTCCTGAGAGTCCGGCTCGCACACGCAACTCTCTGAGCTTGGCCGCTAGTTCGCGGCCCGACCGGTCCAGCTGGTCAGGGTCGATGGCCACCGTCGACGTACTCCCTGAACGGCACCGACTCCGCGACCGCGACGCGCTGGTACTCGACGAACGAGGCCGGGTCGCCCTCGTACAGTTCGCGACTGATCTGCGTTCCGTCCTGTGCGTAGTTCATGAGCACGACGGTGGCCCCGTCCAGAATCCAGAAGTCGGACACCCCGTGCAGCGGGTTGGGGCGATCCGTCACATCGAGGATTCGGATGTCGTCCCCGGCCCGCGCATGCACGTCGTAGTACATGAACTCAAACCGGAGATAGTCGGTCAACGGCCGCGCGACGATATGCACACGCCCCTTGCGCTTGCCCTCCGCGACGAGTTCGCGCACCCCGTCCATATAGGCGGAGGAGTACGTATCGGGGTCAATACGCTGTCCGGCGAGGAAGTCCCGAATATCTCCGTCCTCGCCGGGCGACCGGTAGACGGACAGCGTTTCCAGCCGCCAGGCCTCGCGTCGGATGCCCCGCATCAGGTCCTTCCAAGCGTCACCATCCAAGAGCACGTACGGCCTCCCTCAGAACGGTCTCAGGGATCTCGACCAGCCCCTCCCCGGCAGCAGGCTGGAAGGCGTCGGACACGTCGCCCTGAACGACGATGGAACCGTCAGCGGTCCGGTACACGTTCGGACAGTCGTCGTTGTTGCAGTTGCCGTTCCCGTTGCCGGTGAGCCGCTGTAAGGCATCGCGCGCCATACTGATCCCCTTTGTCGATGGGCCTTGTCGGGGCCGACATCCCATGACGTTACGGGGACGGACGAGGAGGCGTCCACGCGCGAAGGCTGCTATGCGCGATGTTGCATAAACCGGGAGCGTGTGACGGGTGCCGGCAACGCGAGACGGTCCGTACCCGGGTGGTGCTGGGGTGTCCGGGTACGGACCGTTTCCGAGCGGAGGCTGAACTGAGCCCGGGTCAAAGGGTCTTGTCAGCCGCCTCCTCGATCGCGGCCAGCGCGGGGTCGAGGACGATGTCCTCGTCCCGCGCCGCGATCGTCGGCTCTTCGGGGAAGTGACAGGCCGTCAGGTGCCCGTCCGTGTTCCCGTCGATCTGGATCAGCGGCGGTTCGTCCGTCGCGCACTTGTCCTGCGCCTTCCAGCACCGGGTGCGGAAGCGGCAGCCGGACGGCGGGTTGATCGGCGACGGCACGTCACCGGCCAGCCGAATCCGCTCGCGGTCGTCCGCGTGGTCCACGTCCACCTCGGGCACCGCGGACAGCAGCGCGTGGGTGTACGGGTGGCGCGGGCGCAGGTAGATCGAGTCGCGGTCGCCGACCTCCACGACCTTGCCCAGGTACATCACCGCGACGCGCTGCGAGAAGTGCCGCACGATCGCCAGGTCGTGCGCGATGAACAGGAACGCGATGCCCATCTCCTCCTGCACCTTCTGCAGGAGGTTGACGACCTGGGCCTGGATCGACACGTCGAGCGCCGACACCGGCTCGTCCGCCACGATCAGCTTCGGCTTGAGGGCCAGCGCCCGTGCCACGCCGATGCGCTGCCGCTGACCGCCGGAGAACTCGTGCGGGAAGCGGTTGTAGTGCTCCGGGTTGAGACCGACGGTCTCCAGCAGCTCGCGCACGTGCTTCTCGCGCCCGCCGGGCGGGTTGATCCCGTTGATCTCCATCGGGCCGCCGATGATGGTGCCGACCGTCTGGCGCGGGTTCAGCGACGAGTAGGGGTCCTGGAAGATCATCTGGATCTCGGACCTGATCGGCGCCAGTTCCTTGCGCGAGGAGTGCGCGATCTCCTGGCCCCGGTACAGCACGCTGCCCCCGGTCGGCTCCAGCAGCCGGGTGATCAGCCGGCCGGTCGTCGACTTGCCGCAGCCCGACTCGCCCACCAGGCCGAAGCTCTCGCCGGCGTGGACCTCCAGGTCCACCCCGTCCACGGCCCTGACGGCGCCCACTTGGCGCCTGAACGGAAAGCCGCCGTAGATCGGGAAGTGCTTGGTGAGGTCCTTGACCTCCAGCAGCTTCTCGCCGACGGGCCTTTTGTCGCGCTGTTCCGGGACCGTTTCGGTCACGGTAGCGCTGGTGTCGTTGCTCATGGTGGTATGCCTGCCCCTGGTGACCGGTCAGCCCAGCCGGGGCTGAATCTTCTCGATGAATACGGACTGCCGCTGTTCCGCGGTCAGATGGCACGCGGAACCGCGACCAGCCGGCAGGTCGGGCCGCGACGTGACGCAGGTGTCGCCGCCGACCAGCGCGGGGAACTCGCAGCGCGGGTGGAACGGGCAGCCGGTCGGCGGCCTGAGCAGGCTCGGCGGAGCGCCCGGAATCGGCGTCAGCGGGTCGTCGACATTGCCGCTGAGGCGCGGCATCGAGCTGAGCAGACCCCAGGTGTACGGGTGCTGCGGCTCCTTGACGATCTCCCGCACCGAACCGCGCTCCACGGCGCGCCCGGCGTACATCACGAGCAGGTCGTCGGCGACCTTGGAGACCACACCGAGGTCGTGGGTGATCAGGATGATCGCGGACCCGAACTCCTGCTGGAGGTCCTTGAGCAGGTCCAGGATCTGGGCCTGCACGGTCACGTCGAGCGCGGTGGTCGGCTCGTCGGCGATCAGCAGATCGGGGTTGCACACCAGCGACATCGCGATCATCGCGCGCTGCCGCATACCGCCGGAGAACTGGTGCGGGTAGTCGTCCACGCGCTGCTTGGGCTGCGGGATGCCGACCTTCTCCAGCATCTCGATCGCCCGGTCCCGGCCCTCGCGCTTGCTGGCGCCCAGGTGCTTCCGGTACGGCTCCGCGATCTGCCGGCCGACCGTGTAGTACGGCGACAGGGCGGTCAGCGGGTCCTGGAAGATCATCGCCATCTTGTTGCCGCGCAGCCGCTCCAGCGTGCGGTTGCTCGCACCGGTCAGCTCCTGGCCGTCCAGGATGATCTCCCCGGCGATCTCGGTGGTCGCCGGATTGTGCAGCCCGAGGATCGACAGGTTCGTCACCGACTTGCCGGAGCCGGACTCACCGACGATGCCGAGCGTCTGGCCGCGCTCCAGGTCGAAGGAGAGACCGTCGACGGCCTTGACGGTGCCGTCCTCGGTGGAGAAGTGGACGTACAGGTCGCGTACGGACAAGAACGAGTCCGACCCGCCCTTGTGCGTGCCCTCCTCGGGCTTGGTCATGGTGGTCACTGACGTTCTCCTAGGACAGTCGCACGCGCGGGTCGATGAACGCGTAGGCGGCGTCCACGATGATGTTGAACAGGACGATCAAGGTGGCGCTGAAGAGCATCACGCCCATGAGCATGGGCAGGTCCGTCTTCATCACGGAGTCGATCGCCAGTCGGCCGAGCCCGGCGAGCTGGAAGGTGTACTCGGTGATCATCGCGCCGCCGAACAGCGAGCCGAGGTCGATACCGAGGATCGTGACGATGGGGATCAGCGAGCCACGCCAGGCGTACCGGAAGAAGACGTACGCCGACGACATGCCCTTGGCACGCGCGGTCCGTACATGTTCTTCCTGTAGCTGCTCGATCATCGTCGAGCGCGACATACGCGTGTAGTTGGCGGTGAAGATCACCGACAGCACACACCATGGGATGAGCAGTCCGTTGAACCAGGAGAGCGGATTCTGCGTGAACGGCACGTACTTGGGCTGATCCAGGATCTGGTTGTTGTAGACCAGCAGGGCCAGCACGATCGGGCCGAGGAAGTAGATCTGCATCGAGCTGAGAACCAGCGACGCGGAGCTGAAGATCTTGTCGATGAACGTGCCGCGCTTCCAGGCGGCCAGCATGCCGGAGCCGAGACCGACGAGCAGGAAGACCACGGTGCCGCCCGCGGCGAGCGAGATGGTCGTGGGCAGGCGGTTCATCAGGGTCGGCCAGACCGGCTCACTCGTGGCGAACGAGTAACCGAGGCAGGGCGCGGGGCAGTTGCCGGCACTGAACCTGTGGCCGGTGAATATCCGCACCATGTAGTTCCAGTACTGGACCGGCACCGGGTGGTCGAGACCCAGGTTGTGGTGGATCAGCGCGATGTTCTGCGGCGTGCAGTTCTTGCCGCAGGAAAGGAGCGCGGGGTCGTGCGGAATGGCGAAGAAGAGGAAGAACGTGAAGGCGCTGATGAACAAAAGAATGACCAGAGCGCCGAGCGTCCGGCGGACGAGGAATCGAAGCATGGCGGTCGCAGCTCTCAGAGGACGGCGGCGGTGGGCGGGTGATCGCACCCCAGGTGGGGCCGGGCGGCTGCCCGGCCCCACCGAAGGCCGCGAGGGTGCTTACTTCTTGACGTACAGCTTCGTCAGGTCGATGCCCGAGGTGACGTTGTTGTAGACAACGCCGCCCACCTTCGAACCGAAGATCTGGAGCTGCTTGTAGTACACAGTCGGAACACCGGGGATCACCTTGGTGGTGATGTAGGTGTTGAGCTGGAACCAGGCGTCAGCCGCTTCCTTCGGGTCCGTGATCTTCTTGATGCGGTCGATCTCGGAGTTGATGTGCGGGTCGTTCACGTGCGAGTAGTTCGGCGCCTGGTCGGCGATCGTCCGGCCGTCGAAGACCGGGGGGATCACCGTCAGGGTCGACGGCCAGTCGGCACCCCACGCGGAGGCGTAGATGTCGTACGGGTTGTCGACCTTGCCGATCAGGTCGTAGTACGTGTCCGACGGCAGTTCCTTGCGCTGGACGTTGAAGCCCGCCTGGGTCAGCGTGTTGGCGATCGCCAGGGAGTACTGCTGGCCGGCGGTGGTGTTGATGTACGCGTAGGTGATCTTCATGCCGACCTTGCCGGCGTCCGTGAGCAGCTTCTTGGCCGCCACCGGGTCACCGTCGGGCTTGGCGACCTTGCCCAGCGGGTCGGCCTTCTGGTAACCGGCGAGGGTCGGGCTGATGAAGCCGCCCGCGTACTCGGCGCCGTAGGAGGCACCGAGCGCCTGCCACACGGGCTTGGTCGGGATCGCGAGCGCCAACGCCTTGCGGATGTTGACGTCCTTGATCTTGTTCATGTTGAAGTTGATCTCACCCACGAACGGCTGGTAACCGGCCACCGTGCGCTTGTAGATCGACGGGGTGCCCACCACGGTCGGGGTGTCGTCCGGGTCGACCGCGTTCGCGAAGCTCAGCGAGGTCTGGTTGTCACCGGAGTCCGACATCAGGCGCTTGGTGGAGTCCTCGGCCTGGTGGTTGAACGTGATGTCGTACGTGTCGACGTACTGGTGACGCGCCGCGTCCGTCTTCGGGTCCCAGGCGGGGTTCTTCACCAGGGTCATGGACTTGCCGGTGTCGAAGGTCTTGATCATGTACGGACCGGACGCGACGGGCGCCTTGTCGTACTTCTCCTTGGTGTCCTTCGCGTGGTCCACCACCGAGTAGCCCGGCATCGCGAACAGGTACGGAGCGTCGGGCTCCGGGTTCGGGAAGTGGAAGACGATGGTCTTGTCGTCCGGCGTCGACAGCAGGCTGTCCGGCAGGTGCTTGCCCTTGTACGGGCCCTCCGGGAGCAGCTTGCGGAAGTCCGAGCCGCTGGTGTTGGCCAGCCACTGCTGCAGGTACTGCGGGCCGTTGGTGACGAACGGGGCGAACAGCCGCTCAACGGTCCAGCGGATGTCCGTGGCCGTGATCGGCGTGCCGTCCTGGAACTTGATCCCGTCCTTCAGCTTGAAGGTCCAGGTCTTGCCGCCGTCGGACTCCACACCGCTGTCCGTGGCGAGGTCGCCGACGACGGTGTAGTTGCCCTTGCTGTCCAGCTTGTACGTGGTCAGACCACGGTGGATCAGGGTGGCGAGCTGGCCCTCGTTGCTGACGTAGATCTGGCCCGGGTCGAGGTGCGTGTAGCTGTCGCGCTCCAGGGCGTGCAGTGTGCCGCCCTGCTCGGCGCCCGCGATGGGCTCCGCCGGTCCGGTGGAGGCCGCGGCGTCACCGAAGGTGATCTGCGACTGAAGCTGGGTCTTGCTCTTGTCCTGCTTCTGCTTGGCGTCGTTGTTCTCGCCCTTGCCGCCCCCGCCGCCGCTGCTGCAAGCGGTGAGAACCAGCGCACCGGCGGCGACCGCCACCAACGCAGCCCGGGTTCTACGCATGGAAAGGTTCATAGCGGTGAATGCACCCCTGTTCGTTGTTACCTGTTAGCTGCCTGGCTCTCCTGGTGAGAGGGGCGGCAGCCACCCCCTGTTGCTGTGCTTCCTCAGCGTGCGGTCTTCGGATCGAACGCGTCCCGGACCGAGTCCCCGAGCAGGTTGAACGCGACGATGAAGATCACCATGGCGATACCCGGGAAGAACATGTAGGTGAGGTCGTTCTGGTAGATCTCACCGGCTCTGGCGAACATCCGTCCCCAGTCGGGGGTCGGCTCCACGAGGCCGACACCGAGGAAGGACAGGCCCGCCTCGGCGGTCACGAACCCGGGCAGCATGAGCGTGCTCTGCACCAGGATCGGGGTGACCAGGTTGGGCAGCAGTTCCCGGCGGACGATGCGCCAGGGCGAGGCGCCGGTGACCCGGGCGGCCTCGATGAACTCACGCTCCCGAAGCGTGAGCACCTGGCCGCGCAGCAAGCGGGCCAGACCCATCCAGCCGAGGAACCACTGCACCACGATCAGCGCGATCACGCGGATGTAGGTGGGGGTCGCGTCGGACGGCGACACCAGAAGCGCGGTGACCACGGGCATGAAAGCGACGAAGAAGAGCTGGGCGGGGAACGCCATCAGCAGGTCGCTGATCCGGCCGATGAAGTAGTCCGTCTTGCCGCCCATGTATCCGGCGACCACACCGAGGATGATCGCGGTGATGGTGACGATGATCGTCACCGCGATGCTGATCGCCAGCGAGGTGCGGATGCCGTAGAGGAGCTGGGTGAAGACGTCGCGGCCCAGCGTGGGTTCGATGCCGAACCAGAAGTGGCTGCTGATACCGCCGTTGGGCGCGACCGGGTAGCCGAACTCGTTGAGCAGGTCCGGACTGTTCTGCCCGTAGAGAGTGTACGGGTTCTTGCCGTACAGCTTGGCGATCAAGGGAGCGAAGATCGCTATCGCGAAGAAGAACAGGACCACATAGGCCGATATGACACCGGTTCGGTCGCGCCTGAACCGCCGCCACATGAGCTGGCCCGGTGACCGCCCGACCAACTCGGGGTCCACCTTCGTGGCCGCTGCCCCCTCCTTCCCGGGGTCGCCGGGGTCACCGATCGGCTCGGTGACCGTGGTCGATGTGGAACTCGTCATCGCGATTGCCCCCGCAGCAGGAGTCTGGTCGACGCGACGGGGTTGTGCGTCGCGGGTTGAGCGGACTTTCGCAATGGAATCAACCTTCAGTCAAGGGGGGAAGGAGGGAAGAAAGCTTGTTGTTTGGCATCTTGAGCGAAGATTTTGCAGATCGTCCTCCGTACGTGCTTGACAGTGATCCAAAACATCGGGCATTTCGGATATATCCAGGCGAAGCGCGTTAACATGCGTGCAACTTAGCCGTCGCAACTCCGATATACGGACGTAGCAGTCTGAACAACGTACGGCCGTGCGGGTGCCGTAGGCCGGCCGGGCGTCGCGAGCGACCCCGGCCGGCCGCTCGTCAACTCCCCGCAGTCTCCTCCTGGTTCGCGAACCGACTGTTCCTACCCCAAGTGGCACGGGTATATCTGAGGGAACACTGGGCCATGGGGGAGAAGGCCATGCAGCAGGGTATGCAGCAGCAGTCGCCGTACGGGCAGGGGTCCGGCTTCACGCCGCCAGGTCCGGTCGGACCGCGGACACTCGCGCCGGGAGCGCGGATCGCCGGGGCGCTGATCTGCGCGGTTCTCGTCGCGGTGGAGATCGCCTGGACGGTCCGCGACATCAAGCACGTCGGATTCCACGACACGCTCTGGGCCTGGCTCGGCCTCGACCACGCCGTCTACCAGCACGCTTTGCTGGCCACCGCGGCGCTGGACGGCGTACTGCTCGTGGTCCTGCTCGGCGCCCTGGTGTGGTCCGCGCGGCCCGCCGCCGGGTGGGCCTTCGTGACCGCCGGGGTCTTCGCGTTCGGATATCGGTTGCCCGGTCTGTGGATCTTCCAGTCCGACTGGACCGCCGGGGCGCAGATGCACACCCGGGCGCTGGCCACCGCGGTCGCCTTCACGCTCGGCGGGATCGCGCTCGTGGTCATCGGCCTCGCGGGCAGGCGCCCGGTGCGGGGCGGCGCGCCGGTCGGGGATGTGCCGCTGAGCGGTGCGCCGTCGGACACCGCGCCGTCGAGCGGGCCCGGCGCCGCGCCGGTGGGGCCGCGGCGCGGAGCGGCGGTGGCCGCGGGGGTGCTGCTGGTGCTGCTCGCGATCGAGGGGGCCGGCTGGCAGATCTTCGAGACGCACAAGTACACGACGGCCAACGACTTTCCGCCGCACTTCTACCGGCACCTGCTGACCGGCGAGGGCACGCTGACCACGCTGCTCGGCATGCCGGTCGCCTACGCGGGCTGGCTGCGGGTCGTGTTCGCGCTGCTCGTCGCCTGGGTCGCCTTCGCGAAGTCGGCGGCTTCCAGGGCGCTCGGCGTCGCCTTCGGCTTCGCGGCGGTCGTCTTCTGCGTCGTCGCGCTGGACAACTGGCACAGCTACCACCAGCTGTTCGAGTTCGACCACCTGCCGCTGTATCAGAAGAGTCAGCAGGTCTTCCTGGTCGTCGAGTTGGCGGTGGGGCTGGTGGTGCTCCTGCTGCTGGCGGTGCCCGGCAGGAGTACGGACGGCCCGCGGCCGGTGCCCGCTTGGGGTCCGCCGCCGCTGGGGTACGGCGCGGCGCCGGGGTCCGTGCCCGCATCCGCGCCGGGGTCAACGCCGGGCCCGGCACCGGGTTCGGCACCGGGCTCCGCGCCCGCTCCCGGCGGCTGGGGTCAGCCGCCCCACGCGTCCCCTTATTCCCAGCCGCCTCAACAGCCGCCCGCGGGCGGGGGGTTCGGCCCGCCGCCGCAGTTTCCGCCGCAGTCCCCGCCGGGCTACCCGCCGCCCCCGCCCGGCTTCCCGCGGGAGCCGGGCGGCGACGGACGCTGATCACCCGCGCGGCTGGACCTCAGCTCTTGTCCAGGCCCAGGGACCGCTTCAGGAAGTCCACTTGGAGCAGCAGCAGATTCTCCGCGACCTGCTCCTGCGGCGTCATGTGCGTGATGCCGGACAGCGGCAGCACCTCGTGCGGGCGGCCCGCGGCGAGCAGGGCGGTGGACAGCCGCAGGCTGTTGGCCACCATCACGTTGTCGTCGGCCAGGCCGTGGATGATCATCAACGGCCTGGCGGGCTCGGCGAGTTCGGTGATGCCGTCCCGCGTGACCACCGAATTCGCCTCGTACACGCCCGGCCGCTCGCCGGGCTGCCCCAGGTAACGCTCGGTGTAGTGCGTGTCGTAGAGCCACTGGTCGGTCAACGGCGCGCCCGAGACGCCCGCGTGGAAGACGTCCGGACGGCGCAGCACCGCCGCGGCGGCCAGCGTGCCGCCGAACGACCAGCCGCGAATGGCCACCCGGCCCAGATCCAGCGGATACGTCCCCGCCAGCGCGTGCAGCGCGGCGATCTGGTCGGTCAGCGACACCTCGATCAGCTTGTCCGCCATGGCCTTCTCCCAGCCGGGGGAGCGCCCCGGGGTGCCGCGGCCGTCCGCGACGATCACCGCGAAGCCCTGGTCGGCGAACCACTGCGAGACCACATGCGCGTTGTGCGCCGCCTGCACCCGCTGGCCGTGCGGGCCGCCGTACGGGTCGAGCAGCACCGGCAACGGTCCGTCGCCCTCGGTGTATCCGCTCGGCAGCAGGACGGCGGCCGGGATGCGGTCCTCGCCCGCCTCGGTCAGCCGCGCCCTGGCGGTCAGCGACGGCGTCTGCGCGTACGAGGCGATATCCGCGATCTGCTCGCCGTCGCGCAGCACCCGCGCCGTGCGCCCCGGACGGTCCGGCGTCGCCGAGTGCAGCACCGTCACCCGCCCCGAGCGCGTCGCGGTGTGCACGCCCGGCTCGGTCGAGACGCGCTCCACGCCCCGCTCGCTCACCCGCAGCACATGCAGCTCGCCGATCTCCGGCTCGGCGGCGGCGGCGCCCGCCGACGCGGCGATCAGCACGTCCTCGTCGCCGACGTCCAGCACCGCCCGCACATGCGACTCGGGACCGGTCAGCGCCCGGTCGCCGACCATCAGCACCCGTACGTCGCCCTCGTCGGCGATCCGCACCAAGGTGCCGTCGGACGTGGTGGCGGGGACGCCGGGGAAGAGATCCAGCCAAATTCGATCTTCCTCCGTGCGCAGCGTCCGCGTCGTACCGGTCGCGATGTCCACGTTCAGGTAGAGCTGTTCGCGCTGGTCGCGGGCCTGCACCAGCAGGACCGGCGGACCGGCCGCCGACCAGTGGACGGCCGCCAGGTACGGGTAGCGCTCCCGGTCCCACTCCACGTCCACCCGGGAGCCGTCCAGGCCGAGCAGCGCGAGCGTCACCACCGCGTTGTCCGTACCGGCGGCCGGGTAGGCCACCTCGGCCGGCGGGCGCTCGGGGTGCGCCGGGTCGGAGATCCACCAGCGGCCGACCGGTGACTCGTCCACCCGCGCGGCGAGCACCGCGGAGCTGTCCGGCGCCCACCAGAAGCCGCGGCTGCGCGACATCTCCTCGGCGGCGATGAACTCCGCCAGCCCCCAGAACACCGACTCGCCGTCCGGCTCCGCCAGCGCCCTGTCGTCCGTGCCCGAGGCCGCCACGACCCGCAGCGCGCCGCCCGAGGCGTACGCCACCCACCGGCCGTCCGGCGAGGGCCGCGGATCGACCACGGGTCCCGGCACCGTCAACTCCCGTGCCCCCGCGGCCCCCGGCAGCAGCCCGGCGGTGAACAGCCGCCCGGAGAGCGCGAAGGCGGCCAGCGACACCGTGTCGTCCACCGCGTAGCCCACGACGCCCGCGGAGCCCTCCCGGCTGCGCTCCCTGCGCGCCCGCTCGGCCGCCGACAGCTCCTCCTGGCCGCCGCCGAGCAGCGCCGCGGGGTCGGCCGCCGCGTACTCCGTGCCCGCGCCCTCGCCCGCCCCTTCTTCCCGCAGGTCACGGACCCACAGCAGATGTGACGGGTCGTCCCCGGCGCGGGATCTGAGGAACACCACCCGGCCGCCGTCGGGCGACACGGTGAAGGAGCGCGGGGCGCCGAGGGTGAACCGCTGCGTACGGGCGTGCTGTCGGGGGAATGAGAGCTGCGTCATATCCGTGACACTAGGCCGTACGTCCGACACTCGCCGTTCTTCCCGGGGACCGGCCGCCGCCGTACCTCCCCACCTGCGCCGGAGCACCACCGCGAGGACCGCGCCCGGTGGCTGGATCTGGTCATGCGCCCCCATGTGCTTCCGTGCCCCGACATATGCGGTGGCACGGAAAGTTATGATCAGTAGCCGTGGGTGGGTAATAAGCATGTGGCAACTGACATGACCCTGCGTACTGGGAGGTGAGCCGCTGTGGCACTCTCGATTTCGGCGGTGCTGCTGCTGCTGATCGTCGTCGTCCTGTTGATCCGCCGTTCCGGGCTCAAAGCCGGGCACGCGATCGCCTGTACGTTGCTCGGTTTCTACCTGGCGAGTTCAACCTGGGCGCCACAGATCACAGACCTCACCAACAACGTTGCGGGGATGATCTCGGACATCAAGTTCTGAGCGGCCCGTGCCGGGCTCGGTGAGCTGCGGGGAAGAGCGGTACGCCGGGGAGCCGTAGGCTTCCCTCATGACCGATCTTCCCGCGCGGCGTCTGCTGCTCGTCCACGCCCACCCGGACGACGAGACGATCAACAACGGCGCGACCATGGCCAAGTACGCGGCAGAGGGCGCCCTTGTCACCCTGGTCACCTGCACCCTCGGTGAAGAGGGCGAGGTGATCCCGCCCGAGCTGGCGCACCTGGCCGCCGACCGCGACGACACCCTCGGCGAGTACCGCATCGGTGAACTCGCGGCCGCGATGGCCGAGCTGGGCGTCACCGACCACCGCTTCCTCGGCGGCGCGGGCCGCTACCGCGACTCCGGGATGATGGGCGTCTCCCAGAACGACCGCGAGGACTGCTTCTGGCAGGCCGACCTGGACGAGGCGGCGGGACACCTGGCCGAGGTGATCCTCGACACCCGCCCGCAGGTGCTGGTCACGTACGACAGCAACGGCGGCTACGGCCACCCCGACCACATCCAGGCGCACCGGGTCGCGCTGCGCGGCTACGAACTGGCCGCCGAGCGGGGCCACCGGATCGCGCGGGTCTACGAGATCTGCACCCCGCGCTCGATCGTCGAGGCGGGCTTCGCGCGGCTGGCGGCGGCGGGCAAGGACTTCCCCTTCGGCGGGATCGCCTCCGTGGACGACGTGCCGGGTGTCGTCGACGACGACCTCGTCACCGTCACCGTCGACGGCGCCGACCACACCGGGCAGAAGACGGCCGCGATGCGCGCGCACGCCAGCCAGATCGCCGTGGACGGCCCCTTCTTCGCGCTCTCCAACGACCTCGGCCAGCCGTTCTTCGCCACCGAGCACTACCGGCAGGTGCGCGGCGAGGCCCTGACCGAGGGCCGCGGCGACGACCTCTTCCCCGCCGAGGGCGGTCCCGACTCCGACGGCGGTGCGCGGTGAGCCAGCCGCTGCGCGTGGTCGCGTACGTCGTCCTCGGTGTGCTCGGAGCGCTGGTCGCGGCGGCCGGGGCGCTCGTCCAGGCGGGCTGGTTCCCCGGCGGGCTGCTGCTGGGCCTCGCGGGCTGCGTGGCGGTCTTCTACGGCGGCGTGACGCTCACCCGCACCCGGCTCGGCGCGGTCGTGCCCGCCGGGGTCTGGCTGGTGTGCGTGATGCTGCTGAGCACCACCCGCCCCGAAGGTGACTTCCTGTTCGCGGCCGGACTCGGACCGTATGTGTACCTGCTCGGCGGGGCCATGGCGGGCGTGATCTGCGCCACCCTGCCCCAACTGCCCCCATCCGGGCCGAATACCGCCTGACTTGGCGGGCGGGGGCGGGCTCGTGGTTGGCTGAGACCGAGCGTTCCGCCGGACCAGAGTCGTCGTTACACGCCGGTCGGTATGGTGGTGCGCGCCGGCGAGCCGCCCGCGGAGAACCGTGACGGGTGGCGAAGCTAACCGGGAGAGCCTGCTTTGAGTCGTGAAACTGACAGTTCGTCGTCCGGGCCGCAGGGCCGCGGCGGTGCCGCGTACCCCTCGGGCACTCCGCCGTACGGCTCGCGCCCGTTTCCTTCGCTGCACCCGCAGGAGCGTCCGCGACCGGGCGGTACGCCCGAGCCGGCCGCCGCGCCCGAACCGCCGCCGGCCGACGAGCCGAAGACCGAGACGACGCTGACGACGCGCATCCGGATCAACATCCCCGGTTCGCGCCCGATCCCGCCGGTCGTGGTCCGCAAGCCGGTCGACGAGAACAACCCGGCGCCCGAGCCGCCCGCTCCCGAGCCCGCGCCCGCCGCGGAACCGGCCGCCGCCGAGGCGTCGGGCGAGCCGGAGCCGCAGCCGGAGAAGACCAGCGACTGGTTCGCGCCGCGCAAGTCCCAGGCCGGGCAGCCGGGTCCTGGCTCCGCTCCCGCCCCCGGCGCGGGTTCCGGCACGGGCGCCGGTCCTGCTGCCGGTGCCGGTGCGGGCTCCGGTGCGGGCGCCGACTCCCGTACCGGTTCGAGCCCGTACCCGTCGTCGGCCGCCGCGCCCGGTACGGCGTCCACGCCGTACCTCCCGCCGCCGGTCGGCACCCCGCAGGGCGGCGACCCTTCCGCGCGCGGCCCGCACGACACCCCGGCCGCCGGTGTCCCGTCGCTCTTCGCCGGGGAGTTCGGCCCGGAATTCGGTACGGAGCCGCAGCCGGAGCCGCCGTACGGCATCGACGCGTTCCCGCCCGGAGTGCCGCGGCCCGCGGGCACCTTCCCCGGACCCGACCCGTACGGCCGTCCCGAGGACCAGGGCCAGGGTCAGGGACAGAGCCAGGGTCAAGGGCAGGGCCAGGGGCAGGGTCCCGATCCGCTGAGCACCCCGTACGGCGCCCAGGCCGCCGCGGCCCCCTACGCGCCGCCCGCCGACGGGCCCAACAGCCCCTTCCCGGAGTACCAGCCGCCCGCGGGGCCGACCACCGGCCCGGTGACCGGCCACATGCAGGTGCCGCCCGCCGCCGACCAGCGCGGCCGGTCCGCCCCCTCCGCCTTCCGCCCGCCGACGCCCGGCGACGGACCCGGCCCCGAGGACACCAGCGGCGGCTTCCGCGCCCCGACGCCTCCCGGCGACGGGCTCGGTCCCGAGGACACCAGCGGCGGCTTCCGGCCGCCCGTCGTGCCGGACGGCCCGGGCGGACGGCTGTCGGACGACACGTTGGTCAGCGGTATTCCGGCCGTGCAGCCCGGAGGTCCGGGAGCGCGCACGCCGCGTGCGCCGGGCCCCGCCGCGCCCGTGCCGGGCGGCCCCGGCGCCGGTCCCGTGCCCGCCCCCGTCGTCGCCGAGCCGCGCGCGGCGCAGCCCGCGCCCGCCGCGCCGCGTCCGCCCGCGAAGAAGAAGGGCCGCTCCAAGGTGGCTCTGCTGGGCGTCGGGGTGTGCACCATCGCGGTGCTCGCGTACGGCGCCGGACTGCTGATGACCCACGGCGACGTGCCGAAGGGCACCACCGTGGTGGGCGTCGACATCGGCAACCAGAACAAGGGCGACGCGGTCAAGATGCTGGACACCGCGCTCGGTGACCGCAAGACCGCGCCGCTCGAACTGACCATCGGCGACCGTAAGTTGAGCCTCAAGCCGTCGGTGGCGGGCCTGTCGGTCGACACCGACGCGACGGTCCGGGGGGTCGCGCACTCCGACTACAACCCGGTCTCCGTCGTCGGCTCGCTCTTCGGCGGCAGCCGCGTCGCCGACCCGGTCATAGTCGTCGACGAGGACAAGCTGCGGGTCGCGCTCAAGTCACTGGCGGGCCAGAGCGGTTCGGGCTCCGACGGCATGGTCCGCTTCGCCGACGGCAAGGCCGTCCCGGTGGCGGGCACGTCCGGCCAGTCCTTCGACGTGAACGCCGCCGCGGCCAAGGTCGCCGCCGCGTACCGTACGCGCGCCGAGACCGGCTCCAACCCGGCCATCGCGCTGCCGGTCACGACCACCCCGCCGAAGGTCACCCAGGCCGAACTGGACGCCGCCGTCAACGGGTTCGGCAAGCGGGCCATGTCCGACTTCGTCGTCGTCCGGGCGGGCCTGAAGTCCATCAAGTTCGGGCCGATGAAGTCGATCCCGAAGTTCCTGACGATGGTGCCGGACGCGGACGGCAAGCTTCAGCCGCACATCGACCTCGCGGTCCTCAAGGGGCTCTACGGCGGCACGTTCGACACCGTCAAGCTCAAGGCGAAGGACGGCTCCACCAGGGCCGTCACCCCGCAGGACGTCGCGGACGCCCTGCTGCCCGCGCTGGACGCGACGGGCGCCAAGCGCGATGTGACCCTGCCGAACGTGGCGGGCTGAGACGGCCCCAGGGGTTCTCAGACGCCGGTCGGACTCGTCTCGTCGGCGCCGACCGGCACCGTCGCCGTCAGGCGGAAGCCGCCGTCGCCCGAGGGCGCGGTGCGCAGGGTGCCGCCGGCCAGGATGAGGCGCTCGGTCAGGCCGTTGAGGCCGTTGCCCGGGGTGTGGTGGGGAGCGGGGCCGCGGCCGTCGTCGGAGACGGTGAGGGTGGCGGCGGCGCCGTCCGCGCTGGTGCCCAGGGCGATCACGCAGGTGAGGGCGCCGCTGTGGCGGACGACATTGGTGACCGCCTCGCGCAGCGCCCAGGCCAGGGCGCCCTCGCCGTCCGGGGCGAGACCGGGCAGCCGGTCCGGCTGGTGGACGCGCGCGGCGATCCCGGCGGAGGCCAACGCGGAGCGCGCGGAGGCCAGTTCGGTGGCCAGCGTCGGGCGGCGGTAGCCGCTGACCGCCTCCCGTACGTCGACCAGCGCCTGCCTGCTGACCTTCTCGATGTCGGCGACCTGCCGCGCCGCGTCCTGCGGCCGGTCCGGCAGCATCCGCCCGGCCAGTTCGCTCTTGAGCGTGATCAGGGACAGTGAGTGCCCGAGCAGGTCGTGCAGGTCACGGGCGAGCCGCAACCGCTCCTCGGTGGCGGCCAGATGCGCTACCGTCTCCCGCGCCTCGCGCAACTCCCGCATGGTCCGGACGAGTTGCCGCACGCCCACCATCGCGAAGCCGCCGAGCAGGGCCGGGATGACCAGTGCCGGGTAGAGGTCGCCGCTGCTGTCGACCCAGGCGCCGACCCCGGCGAGTGCCGCCGTGACCGCGGGAATCGCCCACCGGGACTGCGTGCCCGGCAGCGACGCCCCGCAGGCGACGGCCACGTAGACGAACATCACCAGCCAGTCCTTGCCGAGCGTCGCGGACAGCGTGAAGGCGAGCGCGAGCTGGGCGGCGAGCACCCCGTACACCCAACGCTCCTGCATGTACGCGGTGTTGGTGCGCAGGAAGACGACGGCGAGGTAGGAGACGACGAAGACGAGCAGGCCGCAGCCGGCGACGACGGTGACCAGGGCGCCGTGGTGGCCGTCGGCCAGGTCGCTGACGGGGGAGCCGAGGTAGAGCAGCCAGATGCCGATCCACATCAGCTTCACCAACGCCTGGCCGCGGGTCTCGGGGGCGCGGCCCATGGCGGTGGTGTCCGCGTCCTCCACCGCCTGCCGCCACGGCGGCCAGGGCCGGTCCCGCGCCCGCGCCTGCTCCTCCGCCCGGTCCCGCGCCCGTGCCTGTGCCCGCCGCGCCTGCTCCTCCTTCGCCATCCGCGTCACGCCTTCTGCGTGTCCTTGCGGTACAGCCAGGCGGCCGTACCCGCGAAGAGCAGCAGGTAGAAGGCGAGGACGGCGATGTCACGGGCGTGCGGCGCGTTGCCGAACTCGATGGACTGGCCGAGCGCCGCGTACGGCCGTCCCGGCAGGTAGTCGGCCGTCGTCCGGAGCCAGTGCGGGAAGGTGGTGATCGGCACCCACAGACCGCCGAGCATCGCCAGGACGAAGTAGGCGAGCATCGAGACCGGCCGGGCGACGTCGGCCGTGGCCACGTATCCGATGGCGACGCCGAGCGCCGCGAAGACCATGCTGCCCGCCCAGGTCGCGCCCAGGATCGCGATCCACTGCCAGGCGTCGAGCCGGACGTTCTTCACGGTCGCGCCGAGGATCAGCACGATCAGGATCGACGGCAGGCTGACGGTCGCGGCGGAGGCGATCTTCGCGGTGACGTAGCCGCGGCCGGGCAGCGCGGTCAGCCGCAACTGCCGCACCCAGCCCTTCTCGCGCTCCCGCGCGATCCGCTCGGCGTTGCCCATCAGCACCGCCGTCATCGCGCCGAACGCCGCCATCGCGACCATGTAGTACGCGACCAGCGTGAGATTCAGGCCGTCGATCTTCTTCGTCCTGTCGGCGCCCGCCGTGATGATCAGGAAGAGCAGGCCCGGGTAGAGCACCGAGAAGAACATGAACTTGCGGTTCCGCAGGGTGCGGACGATCTCCAGTCTGACCAGGGTCTTCATCGGTTCTCCGCCTCCTCGGCGGACGCTGCGTCGGTGATGGCGAGGAAGGCCTGCTCCAGGCCGAGGCCCGAGACCTCCAGATTGCGCGGGTACAGGCCGAGCGCGTACACGGCGTGCGTCGTGGCGTCCGCGTCGTCGGAGCGGATGCGGACGGTCGGGCCGGTGATGTCGAGGCCGACGATGTGCGGCAGCGCGCCGAGCGCCCGCTCGTCCGGCGTGCCGTCCAGGTCGAAGGTGATCCGGCGGGCGCCCGCCCGCGCCTTGATCTCCGCGGCCGTCCCGTCGGCGATCAGCCGCCCCCGGTGCAGCACCAGGACGCGGTCCGCGATGGCGTCCGCCTCCTCCAGGTAGTGGGTGGCGAACAGCACGGTCCTGCCCTGCTCCACCTGGCCGCGCATCGTGGCCCAGAACGCCTGCCGCGCGCTGACGTCCATGCCGACCGTCGGCTCGTCCAGCACGATCAGGTCGTTCGCCCCGGCCGTCGCGAGCGCGAACCGTACGCGCTGCTCCTGACCGCCGGAGAGCTTGTTGACCTTGCGGTCGGCGATGTCGGCGATGTCGGCGCCGGCCAGCACCTCGTCCACCCGGTACGCCTTCGGGTGCAGGTCGCACGCCAGGCTCACCAGCTCCCGTACTGTCACGTCCTCCATCAGGCCGCCGCTCTGGAGCATCGCGCCCACCCGGCCCGCCGCGATGGCCTGCGCCGGGGTCGTGCCGAACAGCCGCACGCTCCCGCTGTCCGCGTTCCGCAGCCCCAGCATCAGGTCGAGCGCGGTCGACTTCCCCGCGCCGTTCGGGCCCAGCAGGGCCACCGTCTCGCCCGGGTGCAGCGTCAGGCTCAGCTCCGCGACGGCCCGCACCGGCCCGAAGCTCTTGTTCACATCGCTGAAGGCGACCACGGGCTCGCCCTTGACGGCGGCCCCCGGCCCGTTCGCGGTCGTCATCCCCATCGCGCTCATGCCACCAAGCTTCGCCCGCCCGCCCCTCGCCCGTGCAGTGCCGCGAGTCGTGTCTTCCCCATGACAGATGTCATACGGCGGTCCGCGTCCGGGTCCGGCTGTCACCGCCGGGTCCTCACGCTGTAACCATCCGTGCCGGGGGTGGGACGCCGGGCCTCCGCGCTCGGTACGGTCCGGCCACCGGGCGCCGCCGTGGCGCCTTCCTGGGGGGAGTCGACGTGACGCGTTCCGCTACGAGACGGGTGATCAGACGTACGGTGCCGGCGGCCGGGGTCGCGGTGGCCGGAGTGCTCCTGCTGGCCGCCTGCGGCGGGGGCTCGGGGGGTTCCAGGCCGTCCGCCACGGGGTCGGGCAAGGCCACCGGCAGTGCTTCTGCCGCCTCTCCGTCCGCCTCAGCCTCCGCCTCCGCCACTGGTGGCTCCGGCGGTGCCAATCCGGTCGACGGGCCGACCTTCTGCGCCTTCCTCGCCAAGGAGGGGCCCCGCATCAAGGACTCCGGCGCCCCCGCGGGCGCCAAGGCGTTCTTCGCCATCGACCTCGCCAACTGGATCGAGCAGCACCCCGATCAGAAGCCGCGCACCGCCGCCGATCTTGACGCTGCCGCTTTGGGCTCCTGCCCCAAATACCGTGCCACCGTCACCTCTGCCATGGGCGCCACCAGCTTCACCGAAGCCCTCGGCTAACCCCGCCGCGACCCCGCCCCCGGGCGGTTCTTCTGCGGGGCGGCGGGCCGATCTTTCCAGGGGGCGCGCCCTGGGGCGGTTCTTCTGCCGAGGGGCCAGCCACGTGTCTTTAGGGGCGCGGGGAACTGCGCGCTCAGCCCGCGCGGTGGCGCGCCTCTGAGAACCGGCCCCAGCGGGGCAGATGCTGTTGTTTTCGGGCTGAAAGCCCGGTGGGGGCGGGCCGCGCAGTTCCCCGCGCCCCTCAAAAGATCGGCCAGCCGCCTTGGCGGAAGGACCGCCTCGGGGCCGCGCCCCTCAAAAGATCGGCCAGCCGCCCCGGCAGGAGGACCGCCTCGGGGCCGCGCCCCTCAAAAGATCGGCCAGCCGCCCTGGCAGAAGGACCGTCTCGGGGGCGCGCGCCCAGAAAGGATCGGCCCACCGGCCTGGTGAGGGAGCGGTCTGGGGGGGGCGAGCCCTGGAAGGGGGGGCGGGCGACCGGGCGGGGAACCGTTGTGGGGGGAGGGCGGAGCCCTAGGGTGGGGGGATGAGGAGAAGCGTCCGGGTGCTGCTCGCGGAGGATCAGTCGATGGTGCGAGAAGCACTGGCGACGCTCCTCGGCCTCGAAGAGGACCTCGAGGTCGTCGCCCAGGTGGCCCGCGGCGACGAGGTGCTGGCGGCGGCCAGGACGCACCGCCCGGACGTGGCGCTGCTGGACATCGAGATGCCGGGCCTGACCGGCATCGAGGCGGCGGCGCGCCTCCGCGAAGAGCTGCCGGAGGTCAAAATCGTGATCGTCACGACCTTCGGCCGCCCCGGCTATCTGCGCAGAGCGATGGAATCGGGCGCGGAGGCGTTCCTGGTCAAGGACGCTCCGGCGGCCCAACTGGCCGACGCCGTACGGCGGGTGCTGCGCGGCGAGCGCGTCATCGACCCCACGCTGGCCGCCGCGGCGCTCGCCGACGGCGCCGACCCGCTGACGGCCCGCGAGCGCGAGGTGCTGCGGGCCGCCGCCGACGGTTCGGTCAACGCCGACATCGCGCGCGGCCTGCTGCTGTCGGAGGGCACGGTCCGCAACTACCTGTCGACCGCGATCCAGAAGACGGGCGCGCGCAACCGCGCGGAGGCGGTCCGTATCGCCCGCGAAAAGGGCTGGCTCTAAACGGCGGGGCTCAGTTCAGCAGCGCCCGCGCCGCGCGGGCCTTGCGGCGGATCTTCTCCGCGGTCTCCGGGTCGAAACCGCCGATCAGTTCGGCGTACTCGTCAAGGGCCGCGGCGCCGCCGGTGAAGTCGCCGAGGCGGACGAGGAGTTGGGCGCGCTCGTAGCGCAGGCGGGCCGGGTGGCGGGGGAGGAGCAGGGCGAGGTCGATCGTCCACAGCTCGACGGCGGCCTGTTCGAGGCGGGCGGACGCCCAGGCGCGGATGTTGTTCAGGACGCGGTGCACGGTGTCCAGCGGATCGGCGGGCGTGAGCATGCCGGGAGCCAGCGGGGCGCCGGTCGCGCCCGCGACCAGGAGTTCCGCGTCGGGCCCCGACAGCACCCGGCCGCCCTCGAAGGGGTCGACCAGGACGTACGCGCCCGCCGGATCGCCGAAGCCGACGACGTAGTGGCCGGGCAGCGCGACCCCGTACACCGGCGCGCCGGCCCGGCGGGCGACCTCCGTCCAGACCACCGACAGCAGGATCGGCAGCCCGCGCCGCCGCCGCAGCACCTGCTGGAGCAGCGACGACGAGAGCTTCTGGTAGTCGCCGGGCTCGCCGTGGAAGCCCAGCCGGGCCCCGAGCAGCCGGTGCAGGGCGGTCGCCCACTCCAGCGGCGTCGTCAGGCCGTACGGGAGCATCCCGGCGAGCCGGTCCAGCTCGATCTGGGCCGCGTCGATCGCGACGCCGTCCAGCGCCGGGTCGGCCTCCGCGCCGATCAGCAGGCACAGCTCGGCCAGGTCGGGGCGCTCCTCGCGCGCCGCCGCCGCGAACCGTTCCCGTACGTCCGCGCTCATACCGAGGGGCGCCGGTAGTGGTAGCCGTGGTGGTCGGTGAAGCCGAGCCCGTCGTAGAGCGCGCGGGCCGCCTCGTTGTCGGCCTCCACCTGGAGGTACGCGCTCCTCGCGCCCTCGTCGGCGGCGCGCCGGGCGAGCGCGCCCATGACGGCGGTCGCCAGGCCCCTGCGGCGGTGCGAGGGCGCCACCTCGACCGCGCCGAACAGCACCCACGGCCCGTCGACCACGGCCCGCCCGATGGCGCCGGGGGCGGTCGCGAACCACACCGAGGGCCCGCCGGAGACCACCTTCAGCGCCGCGTCGGCGAGCGAGCCGGTGCGGTGGTAGGCGGCCAGCCACGCCGCGTCGGGCGTCCGGGACAGCGTGACGGCCTCCGCGCCCGGCAGCCGGGTGAGCGGCGCCAGCGGCGCGACCCTGACCAGCGTGTCCGCCTCCCGTACCCACCCGCGGCGCTCCAACTCGGCCGCGTAGGGCGAGGTGTCGGGCACCTGGAGATACGGTGTCGTGCCCCGCGCCCCGTACCAGCCGACGACGTGGTCGAGCGCGGCGTCCAGCGGGCGGTCGGGATCGCCGTCCACCAGGACGGAGTTGGCGCGGCGGGTGAAGCCCTCCCGCCGCCCGCCGCCCTTGTCCTGCTCCGCTTCTCGCTCGCCCGCGACGGCCGAGCGCAGCGTCCACCGGCCCAGCGGCTCGGTCTCGGTGGCGGGCCAGGCGCGCGAGGCGAACGCCTCAAGCTCCTCGGGGGACGCGGACGTCACACGCGACATTCTCCGTGCCGGCGGGGTGGGCGGCACCACCTTCCCCGCGACGAGGAGCGATTCGGCGATGCGTACCGTTTCCCCGGACCTCCGCGTGACGCACACCACTCCCGCATCCCACGATACGAGAACACCGACCGTATCGGTGAACGTAGGATGCCCGTCGGTGATCTCCAGAACCTGCCGTACCGATACGCGTTTTCCCACGTCAGACGGGGTAATCCGGATCACGAGCCGCGCTCCGGAAGAGAAATCCCCTGCCATGCGTGCCCCTCCTGTTCGGATCGTGCTCAGGAACGGAGATACTAGGTGCGGGCATCGACGACGCCGCGCTCCCGCGCGAGATGAGCCCTATCGAGGAGGAACGACAGCGTGACCTACGTCATCGCGCAGCCTTGTGTCGACCTGAAGGACAAGGCGTGCATCGAAGAGTGCCCGGTCGACTGTATCTACGAGGGCTCCAGGTCCTTGTACATCCACCCGGACGAATGCGTCGACTGCGGCGCCTGTGAGCCGGTCTGCCCCGTCGAGGCGATCTTCTACGAGGACGACACCCCGGAGGAGTGGAAGGACTACTACAAGGCGAACGTGGAGTTCTTCGACGAACTGGGGTCGCCCGGCGGCGCGTCCAAGCTCGGTCTCATCGAGCGCGACCACCCCTTCATCGCAGCGCTGCCCCCGCAGAGCCAGGACCACTGATCCCGGTCGGGCAGTCTCCGCCCGGCCCCGTACGGCGCACCGAGCCACGCTCGGCGCTGTGCGGGGCCGCGGCGTACGTCCGTCATGGACATTTCGATCACGGACCATCGATCGACAAGCGAGAGTGAGCACGTGAGCATCTCCGCCCGCCTCCCGGTCTTCCCGTGGGACCGCCTGGAGCCCTACAAGGCGACGGCCGTCGCGCACCCGGACGGTGTGGTCGACCTGTCGGTGGGGACCCCGGTGGACCCGGTGCCCGAGGTGATCCGGCGCGCGCTCGCCGCCGCCGCCGACAGCCCCGGCTATCCGCTGACGTACGGCACGCGCGCGCTGCGCGAGGCCGCCGCCGGATATCTCAGCCGCTGGCACGGCGTGAGCGGCGCCGACCCGGCGAACATCCTGCCGCTGCTCGGCTCCAAGGAACTGGTCGGCTGGCTGCCGACGCTGCTGGGCATCGAGGCGGGCGACCGGGTCGCGTACCCGCGGCTCGCCTACCCGACGTACGAGATCGGCGCGCTGGTGGCCCGCGCGGAACCGGTCACGTACGACGACCCGGTGACCGAACTCGGCCCGGACGGCCTGAAGCTGCTCTGGCTCAACAGCCCGTCCAACCCCACGGGCCGCGTGCTGTCCGCCGCCGAGCTGCGCCGGATCGTGGCGTGGGCGCGCGAGCACGGGGTGCTCGTGGTGTCCGACGAGTGCTACATCGAGCTGGGCTGGGAGGGTACGGAGCCGGTCTCCGTACTGCACCCGGACGTGTGCGGGGACAGCCACGCGGGGCTGATCGCCGTCCACTCGCTGTCCAAGCGGTCCAACTTCGCGGGCTACCGCGGCGCCTTCCTCGCCGGTGACGCGTCCGTCGTCGCCGGTCTGCTGGAGGTCCGCAAGCACGTCGGCATGATCGTGCCCGCGCCCGTACAGGCCGCGATGGTCGCCGCGCTCGACGACCGCGAGCACGCGGTGGAGCAGAAGGAGCGGTACGCGCGCCGCCGCGCCGCCCTGCGGACCGCCTTCGAGGGCGCGGGTTTCCGGATCGAGCACAGCGAGGCCAGCTTGTACCTGTGGGCGACCCGCGCGGAGAACTGCTGGGACACCGTCGGCGACCTGGCCAAGCGCGGCATCCTGGTGGCGCCCGGCGAGTTCTACGGGCCGACGGGCGAGCGGTTCGTCCGGATCGCCTTCACGGCGGTCGACGAGCGGGTGGCGGCGGCCGTCGAGCGGCTGCGCTGAACCGCTCCCGCTGAATCCCTCCCGCTGAACCGCTTCCGCTGAACCGCTTCCGCTGAACCGCTTCCGCCGGGCTGACCCGACCAGGCCGGCCTGAGGCCGCCTCGCCGGTCTGAGAGCCCTGCCCGGCAGACACGCGCGGGGGCCGGGAGCGGTCGCTCCCGGCCCCCGCGCGCGTGCGGTTCGGCGATCAGCCCAGGGGGAGGCCCTTGAGCGGCAGCATGTCGGTGGTGGGCAGCGCGCCGGCCGGCAGTTGGCCGGTGTTGGGGAGCGCGGAGACCGGCAGCGTCTCGGTGTGCGGGGCGACGCCACCGGCGGACTCGGCGGTCTGGCCGACGATCCGGCCCGCGGAGTCGGCGGCGTCGCCCGCGGCCTTCTGCGCGGCCGGGGCGGCGGTCCTGCTCGCGGTGCCCACGATGCGGCCGGTGGCCGGGAGCGTGGTCTTCATCGCCTGGGTACCGGCCTGCCCGGCCACCCCGGTGGCCTGCTGGGAAGCGCTGTCCAGCGTGTTGCCGACATTGGCGCCGTCCAGATTGCTCAGCCCGCCCAGGTCCGTCGGCGGCAGCGCGGCGGCCTGCGCGGCGCCCGCTCCGATCAGCGGCGCGGCGGCGGCGCCGATCAGCAGGGCGGCCTGGGCGAAGCGGCGGGTCAGGGGGAGGGACATGGTGCTCCTTTTACGGAGTTGGCTCCGTGAGGGGACGTATTGCGTCCGCCGGGCGGACGTCGTGACTACCGCTCAAGGAGCCCGAAGGTTGCGGTCGTTCGAGGTAAAGAGTTGGCAATGTGTCGCATTATAGGAATCCGACAGATCGGATATAGCGGACAGCTCATATGACTTTGATGAAACGTCACATCCCTGCTGCGGCAAGGGAATTGCCATCAAGTCGAGCGGTTTTCCCGCAGCCCGCGTTTGACCGCGGGAGCGGGCACTTCCGAGTGAATGCGCGCACTATTGCGCGACGGTGATCCGTACGTATCCGTCCGGCTTGACGGCCGCGGAACCCTGCGCGCCGCCCGCTTTCTGCTTCTGCCAGCCCTTGCCGGACTGCGCCGCGGCCCACTTCTGACCGCCGAAGGTCACCTGCTCGACCTTCAGGTCCTGCGCGTGCGCCACCGCCCACTGCGCCAGCTCCCAGCCGCGCCGGGTGCCGTCGCCCTCCGCCGCGCCGCCCGCGGGCCTGGCGGGCACCGCGACCGTACGCGGCTCGTCGGCCGCCACCGGCTTCACCTGGCTGCCGAACTCCCGCGTCAGCCTGGCCGTGACCTGCGACGTACTGCCCAGCTTGCCGCCCGCGCTGAAGGGCGTGTCCGAGCCCGTCGTACAGCTCAGCGCGCCCGCCTTGCGGCCGTACAGCGCCGCCGACAGCAGCGTCGCGTCCGCCTCGTGCTTCGCGTACGCCTGGGGGAAGCCGCTCTTCTGCACGCGCTGCGCCGCCACGGTCAGCGGCAGCCGCGAATAGCCCTCGATCTTCACCAGGCCGTCGAAGAAGGCGTTCGTCGAGTACACCGGGTCCTGGACCTGCTGCGCGGTGCCCCAGCCCTGCGAGGGGCGCTGCTGGAACAGTCCGAGCGAATCCCGGTCGCCGTGATCGAGATTGTCCAGCCGTGACTCCTGCAACGCCGTGGCCAGGGCTATGGTGAGCGCCCTTTCCGGCAGCCCGCGCGAGGTGGCCACGGCGGCGATCGTCGTCGCGTTCGCCGCCTGCGACGGGCTCATGTCCAGCGTGTCGCCGTCCGCCGTCACTGTGCAGTCCGCGCTTTCCGGCGCTTTGTTCTCCTCCGCGGCGCGGTAGAGGCCATAGGTGGCGAGCCCCAGCAACACCACGGCCGCTGTGGCGATCCTGCGGCCCCGGCGCTTGCGCTTGGGGGGCTTCTGAGGGGGGGAGCTGGGCACGCGCCGAGCGTACCGAAGGCGGCGGGTCCCGAATGACCTACGACGGCGCCGTCTTCGGCTTTCTCCTCCGTGCGCGTGAACAGGGCAGGCGGCCGGGGCCTTCGGGGCATCCGGGCCCGAGGCCCTACGCTCGGCGTATGCGCAGCGAACTCGACCTCAGCCAGGATGCCGCTCGGCTCACCGCCCAACTCGTGGACGTGCCGTCCGTGAGCCAGCAGGAGAAGGCGCTGGCGGATCTGGTGGAGGAGGCGCTGCGGGGGCTGCCGCACCTGACGGTGGACCGGGACGGCGACGCGGTGGTGGCGCGGACCCGGCTCGGGCGCGCCGAGCGGGTGGTGCTCGCGGGCCACATCGACACCGTGCCGATCGCGGACAACCTGCCGTCGCGGCTGGACGAGAACGGCCTGCTGTGGGGCTGCGGCACCTCGGACATGAAGGCGGGCGTGGCGGTGCAGCTGCGGCTGGCGGCGACCCTGACCGCGCCGAACCGCGACCTGACCTACGTCTTCTACGACGCCGAGGAGATCGCGGCCGAGTTCAACGGACTCAAGCGGCTGGTCGAGCGGCACCCCGAGTGGCTGGCCGGGGACTTCGCGGTGCTGATGGAGCCGACCGACGGCAAGGTCGAGGGCGGCTGCCAGGGCACCCTGCGGATCCGGGTCGAGACCACCGGCCGCCGGGCGCACTCGGCGCGGAGCTGGCTCGGGGACAACGCCATCCACAAGGCCGCGCCGATCCTGGACCGGCTCGCCGCGTACGAGCCCCGCCGGGTCGTCATCGACGGCCTGGAGTACCGCGAGGGGCTGAACGCGGTGCGGGTCGAGGGCGGCCACGCGGGCAATGTGATCCCCGACTCCTGCGCGGTGACCGTCAACTTCCGCTTCGCGCCCGACCGGAGCGAGGCCGAGGCGCTCGCGCACGCCGAGGAGGTCTTCGACGGCTTCACCGTGGTGCTTACCGACAGCGCGCCGGGCGCGCTGCCCGGCCTCGCGCACCCGGCCGCCGCCGCCTTCGTGCGCGCCATCGGCACCGAACCCGCTCCCAAGGACGCCTGGACCGACGTGGCCCGCTTCTCCGCGCTCGGCGTGCCCGCGGTGAACTACGGCCCCGGCGACCCCAAGCTCGCCCACGCCCGAGAGGAGCACGTCGCGGTCGCCGCCGTGCTGGAGGCCGAGGAGCGGCTGCGCGGCTGGCTCACCGACTGACCGGGCCCGATCCCGCGGCCCCGGCGACCGCCCCGCCTCACTCGTCCGATTGATCCGGCGAAAGGCGGAGCAACCGAACAGGGGTGCCCATCGGTCTTCCCTCGCGGCATGGTGTGATCGGAGCCGTAGGGATCGGTTGGGGGAAGAGGCGTGTCGTGGGACTGACCAGCAGAGGATTCGCCGTACTGCTCCTCGTCGTCGCGGTGGCCGCGGTGGCGGGCGCGGTGCTGCTCTGGCCGCGGGTACGGGGCCCGCGGCCGGTACGGGTCGTCGCCCGCGTCGGGATGATCGTGCTCTGTCAGGTCACCGCGATCTTCGTGGTGATGGTCACGGTCAACAACGACTACGGCTTCTACGCGTCCTGGGACGACCTGCTCGGCAACGCCAACAGCGGCGGCAAGTCCGTCGCGGGCCCCACCGCCACGCCCACCCCCACCAAGCCCGACTACCGGGTCAAATTCGCCTCGTACTCCCAAGGCTTCGAGAAGGCCACCGTGCGCGGCTGGAAGTCCGGGACGAAGGGCGACGTCATCGTCTGGACGCCGCCGCAGTACAAGAAAAAGGAGTTCGCGCACACCCGCTTCCCCGTCATAGAGGTCCTGCACGGCATACCCGGCACCCCGCACAGCTTCCTGCGCGGGATGCGGCTCGGCCAGATCATGCAGGGCGAGATCACCGCCGGCCGCGCCGAGCCCGCGATACTCGTGCTGCCCACCATCACCCCGGACCGGGCCAACACCGGCTGCGCCGACGTGCCGGGCAAGAGCAAGGTCGGCACCTGGCTCACCGACGACGTGGCGCAGACGATCGCGCACAATTTCCGTACGCTCCCGGCGCCGCGCGGCTGGGCCGTGATGGGCATATCGACCGGCGGCTACTGCGCGGTGCGGATGGCGCTCGAGCACCCCGACCGGTTCGTGGCCGCCGCCGCGATGGCCCCGGACAATCCGGCCGAGTCCGCCCGCGGTGTCCGCTCGCCGCTGTGGCTGGCCCAGAACACCCGCCCCGACGTGCACATCCTCATCGAGTCCAGCAAGCAGGACCCGGAGAGCCCGCCGAAATTCGGCGACTGGATCACCGCCGCCGTCCGGCCGCCCACCTCGGTCAGCACGCTGCGGATCGACCGCGGCGGGCACAACTGGAAGACCTGGGGCGGAATGTTCCCCGCGGCCTTCACCTGGGTCAGCGCCCGCCTCGAAGCGCCCCGGGCGGTCCCATTGGCGCCGTCCGCCGCACCATGATGCGTACGCTTCCCGTATGACTGACTCACACACGGGAGCGGCCGGGCAGAGTCCGGACGCGCAGGAGGCGGCTGCCGCGGCCAACGAGGCGGCGGAGACCGTGCTGACCGGCAAGGGCTGGCCGGAACGGCACACGGGCCCTGTCGTACGGCGGCGCGGCCAGGTGCAGGCGGGGACCACCGATCAGCGGTTGCTGGACAGTCGAGGAGAGTCGGACTGGGTGCACGGCGACCCGTGGCGTGTGATGCGGATCCAGTCGGAATTCGTCGAGGGCTTCGGCGCCCTGGCCGAACTCGGCCCCGCCGTCAGCGTCTTCGGCTCCGCCCGCACCCCGGTGGACTCGCGTGAGTACGCGGCGGGCGTACGGATCGGCCGCGCCCTGACCGAGGCCGGTTTCGCCGTCATCACCGGCGGCGGCCCCGGCGCGATGGAGGCCGCCAACAAGGGCGCGCTCGAAGCGGGCGGCATCTCGGTCGGCCTCGGCATCGAGCTGCCCTTCGAGCAGGGCCTCAACTCCTATGTCGACATCGGCGTGAACTTCCGCTACTTCTTTGTCCGAAAGACGATGTTTGTGAAGTACGCGCGGGGATTCGTCGTGCTCCCCGGCGGCTTCGGCACCCTCGACGAACTCTTCGAGGCGCTCACCCTCGTCCAGACCAAGAAGGTCACCCGTTTTCCGATCGTGCT
This sequence comes from Streptomyces sp. NPDC088197, assembly GCF_044741185.1. Classification (NCBI taxonomy): domain Bacteria; kingdom Bacillati; phylum Actinomycetota; class Actinomycetes; order Kitasatosporales; family Streptomycetaceae; genus Streptomyces; species Streptomyces sp. NPDC088197. Next base: position 665,481 of record NZ_JBIUSD010000002.1, on the reverse strand, counting down.
CTTCGGCACCGAGTACTGGGGCGGCCTGGTCTCCTGGATCCGCTCCACGCTCGTCGCGGGCGGCAAGGCGTCCGCGGCCGACCTGGAGCTGTTCCACGTCACGGACGACGTGGACGAGGCCGTGGCGCGGGTGACGAAGGAGAGCGCCTAGGGCCTCGCAGGGCCCCTGGCCCCCGCCTCGCAGACCCCTGGCCCCCGCCCAGCGGGCCCCTAGGCCAGGCCCCTGCGGGCCACGGCGGGCGGGCGGTGGCCCGCGATCGAGGCCACCATCTCCAGCACCTGACGGGTCTCGGCGACCTCGTGGACGCGGTACACCCGCGCCCCGAGCCACGCCGACACCGCCGTGGTGGCCAGCGTGCCGATCAGCCGCTCCTTGACCGGCCGGTCGAGCGTCTCCCCGACGAAGTCCTTGTTCGACAGGGAGACCAGCACCGGCCACCCCGTCGCCGTCATCTCCGGCAGCCGCCGGGTCGCCTCCAGCGAGTGCCGGGTGTTCTTGCCGAAGTCGTGGCCCGGGTCGATCAGAATCCCGTCACGCGGCACGCCCAGCGCCGCCGCCCGCTCGGCCAGCCCCACCGTCACCCGCAGGATGTCGGCCATCACGTCCTCGTACCCCACCCGGTGCGGCCGGGTCCGCGGCTGGGCGCCGCCCGCGTGCGTGCACACCAGCCCCACGCCGTACCGCGCCGCGACCTCCGCCAGCCGCGGGTCCACCCCGCCCCACGCGTCGTTCAGCAGGTCGGCGCCCGCCTCGCACACCGCCTCGCCGACCTCGTGCCGCCAGGTGTCCACGCTGATCACCACATCCGGGTGGCGGCGGCGCACCTCCGCCACGAAGGCGACCGTGCGGCGGATCTCCTCCGCCGCCGAGACCTCCTCGCCGGGGCCCGCCTTCACCCCGCCGATGTCGATGATCGCCGCGCCCTCCGTGACGGCGCCCGCGACCCGCTCCAGCGCGGGTTCGTCGGTGAAGGTGGCGCCCTGGTCGTAGAACGAGTCCGGCGTACGGTTCACGATCGCCATGATCACCGGCTCCCGCTCGCCGAATTCGCGGGTCCCCAACCGAAGTGCCACTGCCGCTCCTCATCTCAGACTCATGCGATCGTGGCACGATCGTGCCTGACACGTAGGCCGGACCCCGGGAGATCGAGTTGTTCTGGTTCATGCTCATCGCGCTGGTCGCGGTGGTCGCCGCCGTCGCGATGGCCGTACTCGGTGACGGCGGCACCCTGCGGGACTCCGAACCCGACCGGATCGACGACCGGCTGCCCGCCGACCGCCCGCTCATCAGGTCCGACATCGACGCCGTCCGGCTGCCGATCGCCGTACGCGGCTACCGCATGCTGGACGTCGACGAGGTGCTGGACCGGCTCGGGGCGGAACTCGCCGAGCGGGACGCCAGGATCGCCGACCTGGAGGCCGTGCTGGCCGGGGCGCGGGCCGACGCGGTCGGCGCCCCCGTGACGCCGTCCCTGGACAAGGACGAGACGCCGCGGGACGACACCGGTGAGTGACGCGATCGTCGGGCCCGACGGACTCGCGCGCTGCCCCTGGGGGCTGTCCGCGCCGGATTACGTGGCCTACCACGACACCGAGTGGGGGCGGCCCGTGCACGGGGACGACGCCCTGTTCGAGCGGACCTGCCTGGAGGCGTTCCAGTCCGGGCTGTCCTGGATCACGATCCTCCGTCGCCGCGAGGGGTTCAGGGCCGCCTTCGACGGCTTCAAGATCGACGCGGTCGCGGGCTTCACGGCGCAGGACGAGGCGCGGCTGCTGCTCGATCCCGGGATCATCCGCAACCGGGCGAAGATCGCCGCCTCCGTCGCCAACGCGCGGGCCGCGCAGGCCCTGCGCGACAGCTACGACGGCGGGCTCGACGCCCTCATCTGGTCCTTCGCGCCCGACCCCGCGACCCGCCCGGCCCCGCGCCGCCTCGCCGACGTGCCCGCCACCACCCCCGAGTCGGTGGCTCTCGCCAAGGCGCTCAAATCCCACGGCTTCCGCTTCGTCGGCCCCACCACCGCCTACGCCCTGATGCAGGCCTGCGGCCTGGTCAACGACCACCTCGCCGACTGCTCCGCCCGCTAGGGCCCGTCCGGACGGGCCGGAGGTCGCGCCGCACCCGCGTCCCCTTCAGCCCGTCCGGCGATCGAGGACCGGCCGGAGCGGCGACGGGCGTCCCGCGTCAGCGGCCCACGTAGCGCGGGGGCTGCTTGGCCACGAAGGCGTTGACCGCGATGCGGTGGTCCTCGGCGGCTCCGGCCAGGGTCTGGAGCTCGTCCTCCTTGGCGAGGGTGGAGAGCAGGGAGTGGGCGGCCCCGTGGGCGAGGGACGCCTTGATGGCGGCGTAGGCGACGGTCGGCCCCTCGGCCAGCCGCCGGGCCACGGCGACGGCCTCGGCGGGAAGATCCGCGGCGGGCACGACCCGGTTGGCGATCCCGAGGTCGTACGCCTCCGCGGCCCCCACCGAGCGCGGGAAGAGCAGGAGATCCGAGGCCCGGCTGTGCCCGACCAGCCGCGGCAGCGTCCACGACACACCCGAGTCCGCGCTGAGCGCCACCCCGGCGAAGGACGTGTTGAAGGCGGCGGTGTCCGCCACGATCCGGTAGTCCGCGGCGAAGGCGAACCCGGCCCCGGCGCCCGCGGCGACCCCGTTCACCCCCGCCACCACCGGCTTGGGCATCGTCGCGATCGCGGTGACGATCGGGTTGTAGTGCTCGGCCACCGTCGTGAGCCCGCCGCCCGCCGCCAGCGTCGCCAGATGCTCCTTGAGGTCCTGTCCGACGCAGAAGGCCCGCCCGGTCGCGGTGAGCAGCACCGCCCGCACCGCGGTGTCCTCGGCCGCTTCCCGCAAGGCGTCCCGCAGGGTGTTCTTCGTGTCCGTGTCGAGCGCGTTCATCGCCTCGGGACGGTTGAAGGTGACGGTCGCGAGCCCGTCGCTCACCTCGTACAGAACGCTGTCGGCCATGGCTGAACCCCTTCGTCGCGGCATCGGTCCTGGCCAGAATGCCGGACTTCACGGCACCCCGACATGTGACGTACGTCAAACGTCCGACCGAACCGATACCCTTCGGGAACCCGGTCGATCACTGTCCACTCGCCGAATTGGCCGGTTTTGGGGAGGGCCCATGCTGAACGTAGTGCGACCGATGTTGGTCATCGGGTCGATAGATGCGGGATAATGGCCGAGAACCAATGTGTTCGAGTCCGAGCTGGTTTCAGGAAGGGGAACGAGCATGGCGGCCATGAAGCCGCGGACGGGTGACGGCCCGCTCGAGGTGACCAAGGAGGGGCGGAGCATCATCATGCGCGTTCCGCTTGAGGGCGGCGGGCGGCTTGTTGTCGAGCTGACCCCGGACGAGGCGGATGCCCTCGGCGACGCGTTGAAGAAGGCCATCGCCTGAGACCAGCGGTCCCATAAATCGTCGCGGCCCCGTACACGGAATGTCGTGTACGGGGCCGCCGTCGTTTTCCTGCGCGCGCCGCCGCGTCACTTCCGGCGCACCGCGCACAGCAGACCGTCGTCGGTCGGCAGCAGGACGGGGGAGAGCCGGGGGCTGTCCCGGACCGCGCGCATCAGCTCGCGCAGCCGCACCGACTCGGCGTCCTGGTGGGCGGCGTCCAGCGCGCGCCCGCGGGCGAAGGCGCCCTCGAAGCAGACCAGGCCGCCGATCCGCAGCAGCCGCAGCGCCTCGTCGAGGTAGTCCAGGTACTCCAGCCGGTCGGCGTCGCAGAAGACCAGGTCGTAGCCGCCGTCGGTGAGCCGGGGAAGCACGTCCAGGGCCAGGCCGGGGATGACGCGGGAGCGGTTGGCGGCGAAACCGGCCTCGCGGTACGCCTCGCGCGCGAGCTGAAGGCGGTCCGGCTCGGTGTCGACGGTGGTCAGGATGCCGTCGGGGCGCATGCCGCGCAGCAGGTGGATGCCGGAGACCCCGGTGCCGGTGCCGATCTCGACGACGGACTTCGCGTCCCCCGTGGCGGCCAGCAGCCGCAGGGCCGCACCGGTGCCGGGCGAGACGGGCCGCAGACCGGCCGCGTGGGACCGGGCGCGGGCGCGTATGAGGGCGTCGTCCTCGGCGACGAACGCGTCGGCGAACGCCCAGCTCGCCTGCCGGTTGCCGGTAATGTCCCTCTCCCTGTCCCCGGGTCGATCCCTGTCGTAGGTGCAGCCCGCCCGGCGACTGTATCCGCTGGGGGCGGGAACCCGCTGATGGGACTGTGCGTTATCCGTAAGGACGGCTACCGGCGGGAGAAGGCCCCGGCTCTCCCCGCCGAGTGGAAGTCCTGGGAAGTCAATGGCAACAGCGCACTTATCCGGAGCTAACGGGCGAGGTGGATATGGTAGGGGCTCTACTGGACACCACCAGAGCCGACAGGGGAGGTGCGGCTGCGGCCGGTGACAAGGGAGGAACGCTCAGGCGTATTCTCCGGTCCGCCGGACAGCCGAAATCCGTGACCAACACTGCTGATGACCGTTCACGCGAAAACACTCCCGCGACCGCGACGTTCGCCACCGACGGGGACGCTCAGGCGTGGACGCCTCCCTCTTGGGAGGAGATCGTCAGTACCCACAGTGCCCGGGTGTACCGGCTGGCGTACCGCCTGACCGGCAACCAGCACGATGCGGAGGACCTCACCCAAGAGGTCTTCGTGCGGGTCTTCCGTTCCCTGTCCACCTACACGCCCGGCACGTTCGAGGGCTGGCTGCACCGCATCACGACCAATCTCTTCCTGGACATGGTGCGCCGCCGCCAGCGGATCCGCTTCGACGCCCTCGGGGACGACGCGGCCGAGCGGCTGCCCAGCCGCGAGCCGTCCCCCGCGCAGCACTTCAACGACACGCACTTCGACGCGGACGTCCAGCAGGCGCTGGACACCCTCGCCCCGGAGTTCCGCGCCGCCGTGGTGCTCTGCGACATCGAGGGACTGTCGTACGAGGAGATCGCCGCGACGCTGGGTGTGAAGCTGGGCACGGTGCGGAGCAGGATTCACCGTGGCCGCTCCCACCTGCGCAAGGCTCTGGAACACCGGGCGCCCGGCGCCCGGCCGGCTCCCGCGCTCGCTGCCGCCACACAGAAACCTGGCCAGGAGGGCGGGAGAACGTGAGCAGTAGCGGTTCAGGCGAACAACGTGCAGCGCCTGCCGAGCAGCACCTTGGCGACCGGCTCGCCGCATTTGTCGACGGCGAGCTCGGCGACGACACCCGGGACCGGGTGCTCGCCCATCTGGTGACCTGTCCGCAGTGCAAAGCCGCTGCCAGCGAGCAGCGGCGTCTCAAGAGCGTCGTGGCGGCCTCCGAGCAGCCGATGCTCTCCGCCGGGCTGCTGGCCCGGCTCCAGGGCCTTCCCGGCCTACCACCGACCGGCGACGGGACCGAGGACGCCGACCGTACGCGTGACTGGCGCGACCGGGACGACGAGGGCCACGGCCCCGGCGCCGCCGGCGGGCGGGACCAGGAGCGGCGCGGCCCCTTCGACGGCGGCCTGCTCGGCTCCGGCGTGTTCGGCGGCGGCGGTTCACGGCGCCGCGAGGAGTTCTCGTACCTCACACCGGGCCGCGACCTCGTGCCCGGCGGCTCCGGCGGTCGCGGTTTCCGCATCCATGAGCTGACCCGCGCCGCCGCGGCCGACGGGCGCCCCGAGGACCGGGAGCAGCCGGAGGCCCCCGCGCACAGCGGCTCCGGCACCGCGGCCTCCCGCGGCAGGCGGTTCGCCTTCGCCGCCGCGGGCGCCTTCTCGATGGCGGCTATCGCCCTGGGCAGCGCCCTGCCCATGGAAGCCGCGGTCGACGGCGGCGCCCGCCCCGACGACGGCCCCGCGGTCAGCCCGCTGAGCGCCAACTCCGTGCCGGACACCCGCGGGGTCACCCCGCGCGGCGTGCTCGACGCCGGGGACCGGCGCATGCTCCGCGCGCCCGCCGCGGTCACCTCGGTGACACCCGTTTCGGTGACCCGGCCGCTGATGGCGCCCGGCGCCCTGCCGCTCGTGACGCCCGCCGCTTCCCCCGTGTCGCCCGGCCCCCAGGCCCCCGCGATACGGCGCTGACCGGCCACCGGCCGGTCTCCGGCCGGTCACCGGAGCGGGCTCGGGGGCTGACCCTTTACCCCCTGGCGACGTACTGTTAGCCGGAGCCACTCCCGCACCGCCCGCGTGGACAGGTACCGTAAAGTCCGCCGGACCCTGCCTTCCCGGCTGTGGACGTCCCAAGGAGCTGCAAGGTGTTCTTCGACATAGGCCCGCTGGAGCTGGTCGCGATCGTGGTCCTTGCCGTCCTCGTCTTCGGCCCCGACAAGCTGCCGAAGGTCATCCAGGACACCATGAACTTCATCCGGAAGGTCAGGGAGTTCTCGGACAGCGCCAAGGAAGACATCCGGCGGGAGCTGGGTCCGGAGTTCAAGGACTTCGAGTTCGAGGACCTCAATCCGAAGACGTTCATCAAGAAGAATCTGATGAGCGACAGCGACATGGACGAGCTGGGCCTCAAGGACATCCGCAACGGCTTCGACTTCCGCAAGGAGATGGCCGAGGTCACCGACGCGGTCAACGGGGTGGAGCCCGCCTCCGCCGCCAACGGCTCGTCCGGCGCGGCCGGTTCGTCCTCCGGCGTGCCGGGACCGACCTCCGGCGGCGGCTCCTCGGCCACCCCCGACAGGCTCCGCAAGAAGGACGGCCTGGAGCCCGGCGAGGCTCCGCCGTTCGATTCCGACGCGACCTGAGTCAACCAGATCACGCCTTTTCACCCCTCCAGGTGGCTATTGTCCGTGTGTTCGCCGTCACCGTGAGCCGGTTCGGCTCCCGAACCCACCCAGGGTCGGGCAAGATGGCGAGTCGCCCAGATGGGCACGGAGGAGGCGTAACACCGCATGGAGACGAAGACCGGCAGTGCTCGTGGGACGGTCGACGGCTACTTGATGGCCGACTTCCCTTGGTACGGGCTGGACGAGGCGTTCACCGGACGGCGCTGGCTGGGCACGGTCGGCGTGAGCGGGGACGGCACGGTCGAGCACGGCTCAATAGGGCATGGTGACGAGCCTTCGCTGAAGGCGGCTCCGGCGGACGCGGAAGGGCTGCGGTTCGCCGCGGTCGTCACCCTCGCCAACCGCCCCGGACGGCGCAGCTCCGACGGCACCGGCGTACTGGAGGCGACCTCGGTCTCCTCCGCGGCCTGGCTCGCCGGGTCCGGGCTGCTGTCCTGCACCTGGCCCACCACCATGGACCGGGCCCTGCGCCAGGACTGGCTCGACCAGCAGACCGCCACCGCGTGGGAACTCGCCGACGACCTGGCGGGCAGCGGCTGGTCGACGCTGACCCTTCCGGTCGACGGCGACCCGACGCCGTTCCACTACCGCGAGTCCGAGTACGGCTGGGTCATGGCGGGCTCGGCCCGCGGTGTCCACCTCGGCGCGTACGGCCGCGGCATGAGCGCGTACGGCCTCGGACTGGCCGTGGTCAAGGACGTGACCGTGTACGAGGTCTGAGGCGCCCTCAGGGCGCTTCCAGGCACCTTTGCGGCGCTCCGCGGACGGCGGGGGCGGGCTGATCACCGATCAGCCCGCCCCCGCCGTCCCGTACGCTCGGCGGCCGGCCCGCCCGCCCGGCCGCCGAGCGCTCAGAACTTGTTGCGCGGCGTGATCCCCAGGGACATCCCCGCCAGGCCGCGCTGACGGCCGCCCAGCTTGCCCGCGATGGACCGCAGGGCAGCGCCCGCGGGGGACTCGGGGTGGCTGAGCGCCACCGGACGCCCGTCGTCGCCGCCCTCGCGGAGCCGCACGTCGATGGGGATCTGCCCGAGGACGGGCACGGTCGCGCCGGTCATCCGGGTCAGCCCCTCGGCGACCCGCTCGCCGCCGCCCGAGCCGAAGACGTCGATGACCTCGTCGCAGTGCGGGCACGGCATGCCCGCCATGTTCTCCACCACGCCGACGATCTTCTGGTGGGTCTGCACGGCGATCGACCCGGCGCGCTCGGCGACCTCGGCCGCCGCCTGCTGCGGGGTCGTGACGACCAGGATCTCCGCGTTCGGCACGAGCTGCGCGACGGAGATGGCGATGTCACCGGTGCCGGGCGGCAGGTCGAGCAGCAGCACGTCGAGGTCGCCCCAGTACACGTCCGCCAGGAACTGCTGGAGCGCGCGGTGCAGCATCGGCCCGCGCCACACCACCGGCTCGTTGCCGGGGGTGAACATGCCGATCGAGATGACCTTCACGCCGTGCGCCGACGGCGGCATGATCATGTTCTCGACCTGGGTGGGCCGGCCGTCCGCGCCGAGCATGCGCGGCACGCTGTGCCCGTAGATGTCCGCGTCCACCACGCCGACCTTCAGCCCGTCGGCCGCCATCGCCGCCGCCAGGTTGACCGTCACCGAGGACTTGCCGACACCGCCCTTGCCGGACGCGACGGCGTAGACGCGGGTCAGCGAGCCCGGCTGGGCGAACGGGATCTCGCGCTCCGCCTGCCCGCCGCGCAGCGACGACGCCAGGCCGCGGCGCTGCTCGTCGCTCATCACGTCGAGCGTGACCTGTACCGAGGTGACCCCGGCGACGCCCTCGACCGCCGCCGTGACGGCGTTGGTGATGGTGTCGCGCATCGGGCAGCCGGACACCGTGAGATAGACGGTGACGGCGACCGAGCCGTCGGCGCCGATGTCCACGGACTTGACCATGCCGAGGTCGGTGATCGGTTTGTGGATCTCCGGGTCGTTCACCGTCGCGAGCGCGGCGCGCACGGCGTCTTCGGTCGGCGTGGAGACTGCGGTGTCGGTAGCCATACGTCGATGGTACGGCGGTGGCCGAGCGCCGTTCAGCGCCCCCGGCCGTCGCCTTCGTCACTGCCCTCGTCGTCGGAGCCGGGGTCCGAGCCGGGGCCGGAGTCGGGGCCCGTCCCGGAGCCGTGCCCGCCGTCCGTGCCGCGCCTGGCCTCGGGGCCGCGTTTGGTGTGGGTCCTGCCGCCGCTGGGCCTGCCGCCGGGGCTCGTGCCGTGGCCGCCCCCGGCCTGCCGGTCCTCGATCTCCTTGAGCAGGTCCTGGAGTTCGGAGCGGATCCAGTCGCGGGTGGCGACCTCGCCGAGGTTCATCCGCAGCGCCGCGACCTCGCGGGTCAGGTACTCGGTGTCGGCGATGCTGCGCTCGCCCTGCTTGCGGTCCTGTTCGAGGTTGACCCGGTCCCGGTCGTCCTGCCGGTTCTGCGCGAGCAGGATCAGCGGGGCCGCGTACGACGCCTGGAGGGACAGCATCAGGGTCAGGAAGATGAACGGGTAGTTGTCGAAGCGGATCGACGGCGGCGCGAAGATGTTCCACAGCACCCACAGGATGATGAGGACCGTCATCCAGACGATGAACCGTCCGGTGCCCAGGAAGCGGGCCACGCGCTCGGACAGCTTGCCGAACGCCTCCGGGTCGTACGTCGGCAGCAGGCTGCGGCGCGGGGCGCGCGGCTGGTCGAGCCGCACGCGGGGGCGCGAGGTGGCGGTCGCGCCGGGCGGGTGCCGGAAACGCTCCCGGTCGCGGTCATCGGCCGCCATCGTCGCCCACCCCCGTCATACCGCCCCGCGCGTCGTCGTCCGCCGCGTCGTCCGTGCCGTCGTCCGTCATGTGGTGCCCGTGCGGCCCGACCGCGCCGTGCAGATCCGTCTCGCGCCAGTCCTCGGGCAGCAGGTGGTCCAGCACGTCGTCCACCGTGACCGCGCCCAGCAGCCCCCCGGTCGCATTCACCACGGGCGCCGAGATCATGTTGTACGTCGCCAGGTAGCTGGTCACCGCGGGCAGCGGGGTGTCGGGCGTCAGCGGCTGGAGGTCGGTGTCCACGATCGAGGCGAGCAGCGTGAACGGCGGGTCGCGCAGCAGCCGCTGGAAGTGCACCAGGCCCAGGTACTTGCCGGTCGGCGTCTCGTCCGGCGGCCGGCACACGTAGACCTGCGCGGCCAGCGCGGGGGACAGGTCGGGGTTGCGGATCCGGGCGAGCGCGTCGGCGACCGTGGCGTCAGGGCGCAGCACGATCGGCTCGGTGGTCATCAGCCCGCCCGCGGTCCGCTCCTCGTACGACAGCAGCCGCCGTACGCCCGCCGCGTCCTGCGGCTGCATCAGCGTGAGGAGTCGTTCCTGCTCGTCCGCGGGCAGTTCGGCCAGCAGGTCGGCGGCGTCGTCCGGGTCCATCGCCTCCAGGACGTCCGCGGCGCGCTCCTCCTTGAGCTTGCTGAGGATCTCCACCTGGTCGTCGTCGGGCAGCTCCTCCAGGACGTCCGCCAGCCGGTCGTCGTCGAGCGCCGCGGCCACCTCGCCGCGCCGCTTGGGCGACAGGTGGTGCAGGACGTTCGCCAGGTCGGCCGGGCGGAGCTGTTCGAAGGTCGCCACCAGGTTCTCCGCGCCCTGGCCGTCCTCGGCCAGCCGGAAGCCGGTCACCGCCGACCAGTCGACGGTGAGGGTGGCTCCCTTGCGGCGCAGGGCCCCGGGCCTGCCGCGGCGGACGAAGACCTTGTCGATCTCCCAGTCGCGACGGGCCGGGAGCTGGGTCATGGAGACGTCGAGGACGGTGACCTCCGCGCCGGACTCGCCCGCGCTCGCGTCCGCCGCACTCTGCCCGCCGTCCCCTCCGGCGTCCTGCCCCGCGTCCTGCCCCGGGTCCTCGGCGACCAGGCGCACCCGGCGGTCCAGCAGCTCGCCCAGCACCAGCGTCTCGGTCGGCCGCTGCTCGAAGCGGCGCATGTTCAGCACCCCGGTGGTGATCACCTGGCCGGACTCGACCCCGGTGACCCGTGTCATGGGCAGGAAGATCCGGCGGCGGCTGACCACCTCGACCACCAGGCCGAGCACCCGCGGCGGCCGTCCGCCGACCCGCAGCATCACCACGACGTCACGGACCCGGCCCACCTGGTCGCCGTTCGGATCGAAGACCGCGACGCCCGAAAGATGGGAGACGAAGACCCGCGGGCTGCCTGCGGCCATCGGGGGGCCTCCTACCGGTCCACGGAGGGCTGCTCCGGTCCACTCGTCATCCGTCGCCAGGCTACTCCCAGCCGATCTTGCCCGCCCCATGGGGTGCTCGCCGGGGGTACCGTGCGGTAGCTTCTGGACGCCTCCCCGGACTCGTCCGGGGTGCCCCCCGCCGTCTCCGCAGGAGGACGAGAACACGTGTATCCCGGCCGCCGGACCGCAGCCGCCGCTCTCGGAACACTGTGCGCGGCGACCGTACTCACCGGATGCCTCGGCTTCGGCGGCGACCCCGACGCGGGCACCAACGGCGTCGCCAAGCTGCCGCCCGCGACCGTCGAGCAGAAGGCGAAGACCGCCGCCGAGACCGCGCCGACCGTACGCCTGGCGGGCACGGTGATCAGCAAGGGGCAGAGCTTCCGCCTCGACATGCGGCTGCGGGACAACGGCGGCGTCGGCGAGGTCACCACCAAGGGCACGACCTTCCAGCTCCTGCGGGTCGGTGCCGACCTCTACCTCAAGGCGGGCGCCGACTTCTACGGCGACGCGGGCGCCGACAAGAACGGCAAGGCCGCCGCCCAGAAGCTCGACGACAAATACGTCAAGGTGCCCACCGACGACCCCGCGTACAAGCAGTTCAGCGGCTTCACCGACAAGAAGGTGCTGCTCGCCGACCTCTTCGTGCTCGACGGCGACCTCAAGCTCGGCGACCACCGCAAGGTCGGCGACACCAGGACCGTCGCCCTCAACGGCACCAAGGGCGGCTCGCTGGACGTCTCCCTCAAGGGCACGCCCTACCCGCTGCGCTACCAGCGCGCGGGCAACGCGGGGACGCTCACCCTCTCCGACTGGGGCGAGGACTTCACGCTCGCGGCGCCGAACAAGTCCTCGGTGGTCGACTACGGCAAATCGGTGACGACGAAGTAGCCGGGCCCGGTGCGCTACGCCTTGCGGCGGCGGGCCAGCAGCTTCGGCAGACCGGCCGGGACCGGATGCCGGGTCGTGGCCGGGGTCGCGACCGGGACCGCCGCGCCGGAGACGTCCGGCATCGCGCCGGGGTGTTCGACGGGAGCGCCCTCGGGCGCCAGCCGGAAGACCCGGCAGTCGCGGGCCCAGCGCTCGGTGACCGTCTCGGCGTCGACGGAGTTGAGCCGCTTGCCCTTCAGCTCCGCCACGGCCGCCTCCCACGCCTCGCCGTCCGGCGGCAGCAGGGCGACCAGGGCCGTCCAGGCCACCAGCCGCCCGCCCTTGTCCTTGCTGCGGACGACGACCGTGGCGCGCCCGCCGTCGGCGAGCCCCGGCGGAAGCGGCTGCTCGACGGGCCCGCCGCCGACCACGCACATCGCGCCGTCCACCCATGCGTGCCACAGCGCCTGGCCGTCCACCCACACCAGGCCCGACTTCTTGGTGGCCTCCTCGACGAGGGCGGTCTGCTCTGCGCTCACAGCGGTCGTCATGCCGCCACTTTAGGCGCTGGCCACAGGCGGCGGACCCCGGCCGGTATCACGGTACGGACCGACAGGTACGTGGACCCGCCATGGGCCTTACGCTGGTGGCTGCCGACGAGCGCGGCGCCGTGTCCGCCCCCGGTGTCGGACGCTCCGGTGTCCGACCCGCGGCCGTCCCTGTCACCGCACCGCGTCCGCCCGAGGAGTCCCGTGACCGCCGAGCCCGCCGCCGCCGCGCTTCCGCTGCCGGACACCGGTACGGGGCCCGCCGCCGCGGGAGGGCCGGGCGCCGAGCCCGCCGCCGCGCGGACGTTGGACTTCACGCTGCTCACCGTGGCCATCGCCAGCGTCTCGATGTCGGCCCCGCTGATCGCCTCGACGGCCGCGCCCGCGCTCGCCATCGCCTTCTGGCGGAACGCGATGGCGGTCGGCGTCCTCAGCCCGTTCGCCCTGTGGCGGGGCCGCGCCGAACTGCGGCGGATGGGCCGCAGGGCGCTGACGCTCTCGGTGCTCGCCGGTGTCGTGCTCGCGCTGCACTTCGGACTGTGGCTGCCGAGCCTGTCGATGACGTCGGTGGCCACCTCGACCGCCCTGTGCACCACCACGCCGATCTGGACCACGATCATCCTGCGGATACGCGGCCACCGGCCGCCCCGGCTGGTGTGGGTGGGCACCGCGCTCGCCGTGGCGGGCGTCGTCATCCTCACCGGCATCGACCTGTCCACCGACACCCGGGCCCTCGCGGGCGACGCCCTGGCCCTCGGCGGCGGCATCGCCGCCGCCGGATACGTCCTGCTCGGCTCCGAGGTGCGCAGGACCGCGAGCACGACCGCGTACACCTACGTCTGCTACGCGACCACCGCCGCGGTCCTGCTGGTCACCTGCCTGGTCTCCGGCTCCGCGCTCGGCGGCTACGACGGCCGTACGTGGCTGAGGATCGCCGCCCTCACCGTCGTCGCGCAACTGCTCGGGCACTCGCTGCTCAACCGGGTGGTACGCGGCCTCGGCCCGTCCACCACCTCCACCGCGATCCTGCTGGAGACGCCGGGCGCGGCGCTGATCGCCGCGCTGTGGCTGGGCCAGATCCCGGCCTGGTCCGCCTACCCGGCGCTCTGCGTGATCCTCGTGGGCCTGGCCCTGGTGATCCTCGCCGACCGCAGGAAGACCGCCTGAGCGCCGCGCGCACCCGCGTCGGAGCCGGAGCCAGAGCCGGGGTTGGAGCCGGGGCCGGGGTCAGAGCCAGCCGTTGCGCCGGAAGCCGCGGTGGATCACGTAACAGATCGCCACGATGCCGATCAGCACGGTCGGATAGCCGAACTTCCAGCGCAGCTCCGGCATCGTGTCGAAGTTCATCCCGTACACGCCGGTGATCATCGTCGGGACGGCCAGGATCGCCGCCCAGGCGGTGATCTTGCGCATGTCCTCGTTCTGCACGACGGTGGCCTGCGCGAGGTTGGCCTGGAGGATCGAGTTGAGCAGGTCGTCGAAGCCCATGACCTGCTCGTGGACGCGGGCCACGTGGTCGGCGACATCGCGGAAGTACTTCTGGATCTCCGGGTCGATCAGCCGCATCGGCCGCTCGCCGAGCACCTGCATCGGCCGCAGCAGCGGCGCCACCGCGCGCTTGAACTCCAGCACCTCGCGCTTGAGCTGGTAGATCCGGCCCGCGTCGCCGCCGCGCGACGGCTTGCCGTTCTCGGCCGAGAAGACGTCGATCTCGACCTCGTCGATGTCGTCCTGCACGGCCTCGGTGACGGCCAGGTAGTCGTCCACGACCTGGTCGGCGATGGCGTGCAGCACCGCGGACGGGCCCTTGGCCAGCAGCTCGGGGTCGTCCTCGAGGCGGTGCCGCAGCGAGCGCAGCGAACCGTGGCTGCCGTGCCGCACGGTGATCACGAAATACCGGCCGGTGAAGACCATCACCTCGCCGCTCTCCACCACCTCGCTGGTGGCGGTCAGCTCGGCGTGCTCGACGTAGCGGATCGTCTTGAAGACCGTGAACAGCGAGTCGTCGTACCGCTCCAGCTTCGGCCGCTGGTGGGCGTGGACCGCGTCCTCGACCGCCAGCGGGTGCAGGCCGAACTCCTGGGCGATACCGGCGAATTCCTGCTCGGTCGGCTCGTGCAGACCGATCCACACGAAGCCGTCGCGCCCGTCGCACTGCTCGCCGCTGCGCCCGGCCCGCACGCTCGCCAGCGCCTCGCTGAGACCGACGGTGTCGCTGCACCGCACGCCGTCGCGGTAGACCGCGCAGTCCACCACCGCGCTGCCGGCGGCGGAGACGTCGTGAGTCGGCCCGTAGTCGTAGGACGCGGTGCTCTTGCGCAGCGCGGGGCGTACGACAGCGCGCAGATCACGGATCATCGACATGGCAAGCTCCTTCACGGACTGGCCGACGGCATCACGCCGCACTGAATGCTGATCAGGACGGGATCAGTACTGGCTGATCACCAGGCAGTTCAGGGCGCTCTTCCGACGCGGATTCGCTCCGCGGGCAGATCGTGAGGATCGTGAGGTCACGCGTTTCACGGCACAAGGGCCGGGTAAGTAGCGCGCAGGCTCACATCACGGGACGGCGTTCGGAAGAGCTGCCGGTACTGCACGGTCGACTCGGATCCACTGCAGTCCCCACCTCCTCCGGCCATGCCCCGCTGGGGGATGTCGTATATGAACACCCCACCTTAGCGCGTCCGCGTGCCCGCTCGACCGCGCTTGGCCGGTTCCATACGCGATCTATGCTCGCCGCATGGGTGATCTCCTGACGCTGGTCGAGGCGCGACTGCGCTCCGCCTTCGGCGCGCCGGACGCGCGCGCCGCCGTGACGTTCCTCGGCGTCGACCGCATCGAAGTACTCCGCTACCGCGACGGTGACCTGCTGCGATACGCCACCCTCGGGATGTCGGCGCAGCCCATGAACGAGCCTCTCGCCACCGTCGCCGATCCCGTACGCGGCCCGCGCGCCGAACTGCTGCTGTCGGTACGCGCCGGTGTGGCCGAAACCGACAAGGTGCTGCGGCCGCTCGCCGTACTCGGCGCCTCTCCGCAGGTCGAAGGGGTCGTCGTCGCCCCCGGCAACTCGCTGGACGTCGGCGAGCCGCTCTGGCCGGGCGCGCCCTTCTCCGCCGTGCTCGTCGCCGAGGGCGGGGGCCTGGTCGAGGACCTGGTGCTCGACGCCCTCGACCCGGCGCCCGACCCCGTCCGCTTCCTGCCGCTGCTGCCGATGACCCACACCGAGGCCGCCTGGAAGCGGGTGCACGGCGCCGCCGCCCTCCAGGAACGCTGGCTCTCGCACGGCACGGACCTGCGCGATCCGCTGCGCGGGGCCGTGGCCCTCGGCTGATCCGGGCCGCCGGTCCCGGTCGCGTCCCGCGCTCCGCCAGGCGCGTGGTGTCGCTGAACCACCTGGGTGATCGTCCTTGACGGGGGCACGGACCCGGAGGACCGTTGGTCGTTATGAGGGGCGAACCCAGTTGCCCGAAGTGCGGTGGCAGGGTGCGAGCGCCCGGCCTCTTCGCCGACTCCTGGCAGTGCGACGAGCACGGGACCGTGTATCCGCTGCAACCCGTCGTGCCCCCGAGCGTCGAGGCGCTCGGCGTCGTGGTGCACCGCGCCCAGGTGCCCGTCTGGATGCCGTGGCCCCTGCCGGTCGGCTGGCTCTTCTCCGGTGTCGCCGCCGCGGGCGACGACCGCAGCGGCGGGCGGGCCACCGCCGTGGCCTGCTCGGGACCCGGGCCGCTCGGCGGACCCGGTGAACTCATGCTCATCGCCGAGGAGTTGGGCGTCGGGCTCGGCGCCCGTCACGCCGGGATTCCCGGGCCCGATCCGGGGCCCGGCATGTGCGTCGACAAGCCTCCGCACGCCAAGGTGCTCGCCGCCGGGCGGCCGACGCCGCTCTGGCACGTCAACGGCGCTCCCGACGACCGTGTCGTCTTCGCCGGCGAGGCCCGCGGGCTCTGGCTCTGGGCCATCGTCTGGCCCGAGCAGACCGGGCTCCTCATGTACGACGAGCTCGTCCTCACCGACCTCCGCGACGCCGGGGCCGAGGTCGACATGCTCCCCTGCGGGGCCCTCTCCCCCCGCCTCCTCGCCTAGCCCCTCCCGGGGGGCCACCCCCACCCGTACCCCCGCCTTGCGCAAGTCGGTCCCCCCCAGGGGCGCGGCGAGCCCCCACCGGCGGGTGGTCCGGGGACAACCGGATTGCCCGGCCGGGGCGGGTGGTGACGTGCGGGAGCGTGGTGGCTGGCGGCGCAGTTCCCCGCGCCCCTTAAATGATCGGCTCGCCGTCCGGGCGAAAGACGGTGCGCCCCGTCAGGGGCGCGGGGAACTGCGCGGGCAACCCACCACCGGCCGGTGGTCCGGGGACAACCGAATTGCCCCGCCGGGGCGGGTGGTGACCTGCGGGAGCGTCGTGGCTGGTGGCGCAGTTCCGCGCGCCCCTGAAAAGATCGGCTCGCCGTCCGGGCGAAAGACGTGCGCCACGTCAGGGGCGGGGGCTGCGGGGGTGGCGGAGCAGCGGCGGGTGGGGTGGGGGGAAGGCTTATGCTGGCGGCTGGCCGAGAAGACACTACTGCCCAGCGGAGCGCCCCGGTGCGGATTGATTTGCACGCTCACTCCACCGCGAGTGACGGCACCGACGCGCCCGCCGAGCTGGTGCGGAACGCGGCGGGGGCCGGTCTGGACGTCGTGGCGCTGACGGACCACGACACGGTGGGCGGATACGCGGAGGCGACGGCGGCGCTGCGCGCGCTGACGGTGCCGTTGACGCTGGTCACCGGCGCGGAGCTGTCCTGTCGGATCGACGGGATCAGCATGCACATGCTGGCGTACCTGTTCGACCCGGAGGAGCCGGAGCTGTACCGGGAGCGGGAGCTGGTACGGGACGACCGGGTGCCCAGGGCGCGGGCCATGGTGGCGAAGCTCCAGGAGCTGGGCGTGCCCGTGACCTGGGAGCGGGTGGCCGCCATCGCCGGGGACGGCTCCGTCGGCCGCCCCCACATCGCGACCGCGATGGTGGAGCTCGGCGTGGTCCCCACCGTCTCCGACGCCTTCACGGACGACTGGCTGACGAACGCCGGGCGGGCCTACGTACCCAAGCACGAGCTGGACCCCTTCGACGCGGTACGGCTGGTCAAGGGCGCGGGCGGCGTCACCGTCTTCGCGCACCCCGGCGCGCACAAGCGCGGCGAGACCGTACCGGAGTCGGTGATAGCGGAACTGGCGTCGGCCGGGCTCGACGGCATCGAGGTCGACCACGTGGACCACGACGCCCCGACCCGGGCCCGGCTACGGGCCTTCGCGGCCGAGGCGGGGCTGCTGGCCACCGGGTCGAGCGACTATCACGGCAGTCGCAAGACCTGTCGTCTCGGCGACTGCGTCACCGACCCCGAGGTCTACCGCGAGATCGCCCGGCGGGCGACGGGCGCGGTGCCCATCAGCGCCGTCTAGCGCCCCTACGTGACCCCGCTCCTCACTTCGGGGAGCCCCGGGGCCCCCTCCCGCCCCTGCGGCGCGGTGCGTTTTCCGGCCCCCAGCCACCCGTGCGGAGGTGACGTCGGCTGACGGCCTCCCCGTGGCCGCGGCCCGGTGGGCCCGCCCCCCACACGCCGTCTGCCGGGCGCAGCCCGACCCGCCCCCCTCACCAGAAAGTCGCCCCATGTTCGACGTCACCCTCTTCGGGTCGGTATTCGTCACGCTCTTCGTGATCATGGATCCGCCCGGTATCACGCCCATTTTTCTCGCGCTGACCTCGGGGCGCGCCACGAAGGTGCAGCGCCGGATGGCGTGGCAGGCGGCGCTGGTGGCGCTCGGGGTGATCACGGTGTTCGGGATCTGCGGCCAGCAGATCCTCGACTATCTGCATGTGTCGGTGCCCGCGCTGCGCGTGGCGGGCGGGCTGCTGCTTCTGCTGATCGCGCTGGATCTGCTGACCGGGAAGGCGGACGAGCCGACGCAGACGAAGGACGTGAACGTCGCGCTGGTGCCGCTGGGGATGCCGCTGCTGGCGGGCCCCGGCGCGATCGTGACCGTGATCCTGGCGGTGCAGCACGCGGACGGGTTCGGTCAGCAGATGTCGGTGTGGGTGGCGATCATCGCGATGCACGCCGTGCTGTGGCTGACGATGCGGTACTCGCTGGCGATCATCCGGCTGATCAAGGAGGGCGGTGTGGTGCTGGTGACCCGGCTGTCGGGCATGCTCCTGTCGGCCATCGCCGTCCAGCAGGTCGCCAACGGCATCTTCGGCTTCATCCACGGCGAGGGCTGAGCCCTCCCGCCGCCCCTCCCGCGCCCCCCGCCGCCCCTCCCGCGGCCTCCTGCGGCCCCCGCCGGGCCCCCGGACACGCGAAAGCGCCCCGTACGTCTTCATGTACGGGGCGCCGATGCGGTGGGCCAGGCCCTGTGGCGTCGTCAGTCCGCGGGGCGGATGTAGATGCGCTGGCCTATGGCAGCGGCCTGCTGCACGATCTTGTTGACGGCGGAGGCGTCCACGACGGTGCTGTCCACGGCGTTGCCGTTTCGGTCGTCGAGTCGCATGATCTCGAAGCGCATGGGGCTTCTCCCTTCGTCGCTCGTTACATGTGTAGTCAACCAACACCCCCTCGAAAACATTCCCTAGACTAAAGAAACACTTTCTCGATCTAATTACTCACCGGTAAGGCTTGTGCCGTCGGCCCCCGCGCCGCCGGTCCAGAAGGCGATCAGCGCCGCCGCCGTCTCGGCGGGACGCTCGGTGTTCGGCGAGTGCTCCGCGCCCTTGATCACCGCGCGCTCGGCGCCCAGCCGAGTCGCCATCGCGTCCATCCACGACGGCGGCCACACATGGTCGACCTCGCCCGAGATCACCAGCTTCGGCAGCGGCCCGGCCGCGGCCAGCTCGTCCACCCGGTCCGGCTCGTCCATCAACTGCCGTGCGGTGACAGCGAGTTGCTCTGGCAGCGTGGTCACCCAGCGGCGGTGCAGAAACGCCTCGACGGCGGGCGGGGTGTCCGGCTGCTCGCCGTTCTCCGCGTCCATCGACCGCATCGCCTGCCAGACGGCCTCCAGATCCATCACCGGCAGCACATCGATCAACAACTGGGTGCGGGTCTGTTGTTCCTCGGAGATCGCACCCGGACCCGTGCTCATCAGCGTCAACGACGCCCACGCGCCGGGACCTTGGTCGATCACCGCCGCCCGTACGACGAGACCGCCCAGCGAATGGCCCAGCAGATGCACGGGGCCGCCCCCGCCGGCCGCCGCGAGCGCCGCCGTCTGCGCGACCACGTCGGCCGCCAACTCGCCCTGCGCGTAGGCGCTCTCCTCGCGCGGGCCGCCCGACTCGTACTGGCCGCGGCCGTCCACCGCCACCACCCGGAAACCGGCCGCCGACAGCGGGGTGAGCAGCGGGAGGAAGTCCTCCTTGCTGCCGGTGAAGCCGGGCACGAGCAGCGCGGTGCCGCGCGGCGGGGCGTCGGGGGCGGGGGAGGCGTCGAGTACGGCGAAGGATCCGCGGGCCGTCTCCAGCCGATGGGCGGACACGTTCTCCGGCAGATCCAGGGCAGTGGGTCGGCTCATGAACCGAGATTACGCGGTGCATATGTCCGACAGGTTGCCTCCGCCCGATCCCGGTGTCCCCGGCACGCGAACGCCCCCGGCCGAGGGGCCGGGGGCGTTCGTCCGTACGGGTGCGGCGGCGGAGACGGCCGAGGTCAGCCCTCGTCCGCGGCCGTCGCGGCGACCGCCTTGCGGGTACGGCGGCGCGGGGTCTTCGGCGCCTCGTCCCCCGCGGTGGCGGGAGCCGGTACCTCGGCGACCTCGACCGCCGCGGCAGCGGCGGCGGCGGCGGTCTTGCGGGGCGCCCGCTTGCGCACCGGCTTCGGCGCGTCCGCGGTGCTCTCCGCCTCCGGCGCGACCGCGGGTGCGGGCACCTCGGCGGTGACGGCCGTCGCGGCCTTGCGGGTGCGGCGGCGCGGCGTCTTGGGCGCCTCGTCCGCGACCGGGGTGACCGGGGCGGCGGTCTCCTCGGGCTCGCCGTTGAGGATCGAGCGGCGGGCCGGGCGGCGGGCCGCCTTGGGCGCTTCCTCCTCGACCACCGGGGTCACCGCGGCGGGCGCCTCGGCGACCGTCTTGCGGGTGCGGCGGCGCGGCGTCTTGGGCGCCTCTTCGGCGACCGGGGTGACCGGGGCGGCGGTCTCCTCGGGTTCGCCGTTGAGGATCGAGCGGCGGGCCGGGCGGCGGGCGGCCTTGGGCGCCTCCTCCTCGACCACCGGCGTCACCGCGGCGGCGGCCGGAGTCTGCGCACCGACCGGCTCAGCGGCGGCCTTGCGCAGGCGGCGGCGCGGTGCCTTGGGGGCCTCCTCGGCGACCGGAGCGGCGGGGACCGGCTCGACAGCCGTCACCGTCTCCACGGCGACCGCCTCGGGAGCGGCGCCGCGCGTACGGCGACGGCGGCGCGGGGTGCGGGGCGCGGCCACCTCGTCCGTACCGGGCTGGGAGACCGCGACGGCGGACTCCACGGCCTCGGCGCCGACGGCCGACGTGGGGGCCGCACCGGACGCGGCCTCGCCACCGCGGGTGCGGCGGCGCTGGCGCGGGGTGCGCGTACGGGCCGGGCGGTCCTCGACGGGCGCGGCGGCGGGCTTGCCGCCGGCCGGCCGACGGCCGTTGCCGCGGGCGCCGCGGCCACCGGTCTCGCCCAGGTCCTCGACGACCTCGGCGTCGAGACCGGCACGCGTCCGGTCCGCCCGAGGCAGTATCCCCTTCGTGCCGACCGGGATGCCCAGCAGCTCGTAGAGGTGCGGAGACGTCGAGTACGTCTCCTCCGGGTCGTTGAAGGACAGCACCAGCGCCTTGTTGATGAGCTGCCAGCGCGGGATGTCGTCCCAGTCGACCAGCGTGATCGCGATACCCGAGGCGCCCGCGCGGCCGGTGCGGCCGATGCGGTGGAGGTAGGTCTTCTCGTCCTCGGGCGTCTGGTAGTTGATGACGTGCGTGACGCCCTCGACGTCGATACCGCGCGCGGCCACGTCGGTGCAGACCAGCACGTCGACCTTGCCGTTGCGGAACGCCCGCAGCGCCTGCTCGCGCGCGCCCTGGCCGAGGTCGCCGTGGACCGCGCCGGAGGCGAAACCGCGCTTCTCCAACTGCTCGGCGACGTCGGCGGCGGTCCGCTTCGTACGGCAGAAGATCATCGCGAGACCGCGGCCCTCGGCCTGGAGGATGCGCGAGACCAGCTCGACCTTGTCCAGCGAGTGGGCGCGGAAGACGTGCTGCGTGGTGTTCGCGACGGTCGCGCCCTCGTCGTCCGGCGCGGTGGCGCGGATGTGGGTGGGCTGCGACATGTAGCGGCGGGCGAGGTTGATCACGGCGCCGGGCATGGTCGCGGAGAACAGCATCGTCTGCCGCTTGACCGGCAGCATGCCCATGATCTTCTCGACGTCGGGCAGGAAGCCCAGGTCGAGCATCTCGTCGGCCTCGTCCAGGACGAGCGAACGGATGTGCTTGAGATCGAGCTTCTTCTGGCCCGCGAGGTCCAGCAGGCGGCCCGGGGTGCCGACGATCACGTCGACGCCCTTCTTGAGGGCGTCGACCTGCGGCTCGTACGCCCGGCCGCCGTAGATCGCGAGCACGCGTACGTTCCGGACCTTGCCGGCCGTCAGCAGGTCGTTGGTGACCTGCTGGCACAGCTCGCGGGTGGGGACGACGACCAGGGCCTGCGGGGCGTCGGTGAGCCGGTCGGCGGTGGCGCGCCCGGCCTCGACGTCGGCGGTCACGGTGACGCGCTCCAGCAGCGGCAGACCGAAACCGAGGGTCTTGCCCGTGCCGGTCTTGGCCTGGCCGATGACGTCGTTGCCCGCGAGGGCGACCGGGAGCGTCATCTCCTGGATCGGGAAGGGGGTGATGATGCCGACGGCCTCAAGGGCCTCGGCGGTCTCGGCCAGGATGCCGAGACTGCGGAAAGTCGTGGTGGTGGACAGGATGCTTGCCTCTTCTGTGAGACGCGGCACTGTGCGGCGAGGGGGGTCGAGCGGCCGTGTCGCGGAAAAGACGACGCCGGTCACTGACCGCGCAGAGGTGTCGTACAGCCGTGGGCGGCTGTGCAGCGCGGGACCGCTGCCCTCGCTCGTGTCGCGAGTGGGCCCCTCCCGATGTCAGGAGGGCGGTCGGTGTCGGAGCCGATCGGGCCACCGACCGGGCATCCAGGTGTTGCATACGTCGCCCGCCGAGGATCGGAAGCAAGCCGATTTTCGGCGGGTGCAATACCACTCTACCCCGGAAACACGTAGCTGCACCCGATCAAATGTTTCGTTCGGGACGGCACCGGCACGTCATCGGCCTGTCACCGGCCCCGCGAAGATCACCGCACGGGTGCGTACGGGCCGCTCCGACTTGGCTATTGTGCCCAGCATGGAGACGCCTGACGAGAACACCACGCCCGCCACCGGAATCGCCGCCCAGGACTGGACCGCCGCGTCCGCGGACCCGCAGTACCGGGCCGCCGTCGTCGATCTGCTCGGGGCCCTGGCGTACGGCGAGCTGGCCGCTTTCGAACGGCTCGCGGACGACGCCAAACTCGCGCCGACCCTGGAGGACAAGGCGGAGCTGGCCGCGATGGCCGCCGCCGAATTCCACCACTTCGAGCGGCTGCGCGACCGGCTCACCGAGATCGGCGAGTCGGCGAACAAGGCGATGCAGCCCTTCGGCGCCGCGCTCGACGAATTCCACCGGCAGACCGCGCCCTCGGACTGGCTCGAAGGGCTCGTCAAGGCGTACGTCGGCGACTCCATCGCCTCCGACTTCTACCGCGAGGTCGCCGCCCGGCTCGACACCGATACGCGCACGCTGGTGCTCGCGGTCCTGGACGACACCGGGCACGCGACCTTCGCCGTGGAGAAGGTGCGCGCGGCCATCGCCGCCGAGCCGCGCGTCGGCGGGCGGCTCGCGCTATGGGCGCGGCGGCTGATGGGCGAGGCCCTGTCGCAGGCGCAGCGGGTGGTCGCCGACCGCGACGCGCTGTCCACCATGCTCGTCGGCGGGGTCGCCGACGGCTTCGACCTCGCGGAGGTCGGACGGATGTTCTCGCGGATCACCGAGGCGCACACCAAGCGGATGGCCGCGCTGGGCCTGGCCGCGTAACACCGCGTAACGCCTCACCGCGAAACGCTCCGCCCCGTCACGGCCGGTCCCGTCACGGCCGGTCCCGTCACGACTCCTGAGGACGCCGGTGGCCGCGTCAGACGCTCGACGCGGTCACTTTGGCGTGGCGGCCACGCTTCGGCGGGCGGGCCAGGACGCTCAGCATGGCCGCCCCCACCGCCAGCGCGGCGGGCAGCGTCGCCTCCGGGTGGCCGGGGCCGACGATCGTGCGGGTGACGAGGCCGCCGAGCAGCGCGGCGATCGGTCCTGTGGCCAGCAGCAGCGGACTCAACGGGAGCCGGAGCGGGAAGAGGCGGGCGGCGGCGTAGGCGGCGCCGAGCCCGAGGGCGACGTAGGCGACGGCTTCCCAGAGCATCGTGATCCCTTTCCGGTGGTACGGCTGGTACGGACCGGTGCGCTCTGGTCCTACCCCTGTGGAGGCCGGGACAAAACGAAGGGCGGCAACCGGTTGCACCGGTTGCCGCCCTTTCGGCCCCTTTCAGGGCCGGACGTTCAGAGCGAAGCGCCGAAACCGACCTTGCGGGCGGACGGCTCGCCGATCTCCACGTACGCGAGCCGGTCGGCGGGGATCAGGACCTTGCGGCCGTGCTCATCCGTCAGACTCAGCAGCTTCGAGGCGCCGGACAGCGCGTCGGCGACGGCCTGCTCGACCTCCGCGACGGACTGCGCGCTCTCGATGTTGATCTCGCGCGGCGCGTGCTGCACGCCGATCTTGACCTCCACGGCTTGGATACCTCCGATGGTCTGGCGGTGTGCGCGGTTGGTTTCGCGCCGTACGCAGCAAAGACTAGCCCGGAGCGGCCGGTGGAAATCCGTACCTCGGCAACGCCGTGAGCGAACAGGCCCGGGGCGACGCGGACGGGCGGCGGGGCACCGCCTCAGTGGTGGCCCTCCGCGCCGTGCAGCGGGAATCCGGCGATACCGCGCCAGGCCAGGGAGGTCAGCAGGTCCACCGCGGTGTCGCGCGGCACGGTGCTCTTGCTCGCCAGCCAGTAGCGGGCGACGACCTGGGAGACACCGCCGAGGCCGACGGCCAGCAGCATCGACTGGTCGCGGGAGAGCCCGGTGTCCTCCGCGATGACCTCGCTGATCGCCTCGGCGCACTGGAGCGAGACCTTGTCGACGCGCTCGCGGACCGCGGGCTCGTTGGTCAGGTCGGACTCGAAGACCAGCCGGAAGGCGCCGCCCTCGTCCTCGACGTACGCGAAGTACGCGTCCATGGTGGCCTCGACGCGCTTCTTGTTGTCCGTGGTGGACGCCAGCGCGGTCCGTACCGAGTGCAGCAGGGACTCGCAGTGCTGGTCGAGCAGCGCGAGGTAGAGCTCCAGCTTGCCGGGGAAGTGCTGGTAGAGCACGGGCTTGCTCACGCCGGCCCGCTCGGCGATGTCGTCCATCGCGGCCGAGTGGTAACCCTGCGCCACGAAGACTTCCTGGGCCGCGCCCAGCAATTGTTCACGTCGGGCCCGGCGGGGCAGGCGTGTGCCGCGCGGCCTCGCCTGAGCTTGCTCGATGGCTGTCACGCCGCCTCCCAAATCTGAAGTGAGGAACGATAGAACACTGCGATGGCCATCGTACTTTTCAGTAACGACCCTGTGCGCCGTGCGGTCGCACATTCTCACTACCTGGAACCTCCGCGCGAGAGCGCCTGCGGAATCCGTCGGTGAGCGGCGACCGTCAGCGGTAGTCGTCCTCGTCCGGCGCGACGACCCTGCGCTGCTCCGCCGCGTCGGCCGGATCGGCCTCTTCCACCTGGTGGGAGGGGCGCGCGATGATCGGTTCGTCGTGCTGCTGGAGCAGTTCCGCGTGCTGTTCCGCGGTGTCGGCCTCCGGCGCTTCCAGATCCAGATCGGTGTCGCGGGCGATCTGGGCGGCGTCGAATTCGTCGGCCTCACGCTCGAAGCGTTCGATGTCCCCGCTACCGTTCCCGGTGTTCTCGGACATGGCCCCTCCTTCTCTTGCCTCACCCTTGAGCCTAGGCGGCCGGGCAGGCGCGTGCATGGCGGCTTCCCGGCCGCGGTGTGCGGCGCGCGCCCCTCGGAGCGCGTGGCGGCTTCCGGCCCTTGCGGAGGTTCTTGTGACCGCGAACACGCGGTCGTACGCGTGATCGTCTCGTAACATTCATCCATGCCCTCGACCGACGTTCCCCAGACGGCCGC
Source organism: Streptomyces sp. NPDC088197 (assembly GCF_044741185.1). Lineage (NCBI taxonomy): Bacteria > Bacillati > Actinomycetota > Actinomycetes > Kitasatosporales > Streptomycetaceae > Streptomyces > Streptomyces sp. NPDC088197. The sequence continues at coordinate 639,821 of NZ_JBIUSD010000002.1, read as the reverse complement.
AGAACCGGCGGTCGTACTCCCGCCCGGGCCGCGGCTCGCCCCGGGGGAATCGGTGCACACGGCGAGCCTGCCCGGCCTCACCCTGGTGGTCAGATCGCGCGGTACGGACGGGCCGGGGACGGCGCCCGCGCTCTTCGTGCACGGCCTCGGCGGCTCCTCGCAGAACTGGTCGGCGCTGATGGCCGCGCTGGCCGACCGGGTCGCGGGACAGGCGCTGGACCTGCCGGGATTCGGCCATTCCCCGCCGCCCGACGACGGCGACTACTCGATTCCGGGGCACGCGCGGGCGGTGGTCCGGCTGCTGGAGGCCGAGCGGCGCGGCCCGGTCCACCTCTTCGGGAATTCGCTGGGCGGCGCGGTGGCCGTCAAGGTCGCCGCCGCCCGGCCGGACCTGGTCCGCACCCTCACCCTGGTCTCGCCCGCGCTCCCCGAGCTGCCGCCGCAGCGCACCGCCTGGCCCACCGGGCTGCTCTCGGTGCCCGGCGTCCCCGCGCTGTATCTGCGCGCGACGAGGAACTGGCCGGCCGAGCGCAGGACCCAGGAGCTGCTGGCGCTCTGTTACGGCGACCCGGGGGTGGTCGGCGAGCAGGCCCGCGCCGACGCGGTCGCCGAATACCAGCGGCGGATCGAACTGCCGTATTTCTGGGACGTCATGGTGCGTTCCACCCGTGGGATCGTGGACGCGTACACGCTCGGTGGCCAGCATTCGCTGTGGCGGCAGGCGGAGCGCGTCCTCGCCCCTACGCTGCTCGTGTACGGAGGCCGGGACAAGCTCGTCTCGGTCAAGGTCGCCCGCCGGGCGGCCAGGGCTTTCCGCGATTCCCGGCTGTTGGTCATCCCCGACGGCGGCCATGTGGCGATGATGGAGCACCCCGAGCTGGTGGCCCGGGGCTTCCGCGATCTCCAGGACGAGGTCGCGGAAGCCGAGGACGACGGCCGGGGCCGTACGGACGCGGGGCCCGCCGGCGCCGAGGCGACCGGGAGCTGATCGAGGACGTGGGTGGGCGACGTGGGTAAGCACAGCGCGCGGGACGGCCAGGACGGCCGTGACAACGGCATTCCGGGCGCGCCCGGAATGCCGGGCGTCCCAGGACCCCTGCGGCCCGGCGTCCCCGGCAGCGGGCGCCGCCGCCGCGGTCCAGGACCGCTGTCCGGCCACGACACGGGGAGCTTCCCGCAGTACCGGCCGCAGGACCACGGCGGTCCGGCGCCCGCCCACCCCGAGCACCGCGAGCACACCGCGTGGGGCCCGGCCGACGACTGGGCGGCCGACACCGGCCGCTACTCCGGGCCGCCGCGCACCCGCGAGCTGCCCTTCGACCTCGTCGACGAGTGGGCGGAGGACTGGGAGGCGTACGACACCGCGTCCGCGCTGAGCTCCCCGCCCGCGGGCCCCGCGCTCGGCCAGGGGCAGGGCCCGTACGCCCGGCACGCGCAGGCGCCCGGCCCCGGCCAGATGCAGGCGCCGGGCCGGCTGATCCCGCGCCCGCGACAGGAATTCCTCGACGCCTTCGGACCGCAGGAGCCGGAAGGGCCCGCGGACCCGCCGCCCGGCGGCCCGGCCGCCGGGCCCGAGCCGGACCCGGAGCCGGAGGCGGACACGGGCACGGCCGTGGACACCAAGTCCGGCGGCAAGGGGCGCACGCTCAGCGGGATCGCCGCCGCGGCCGTCGTCACGGTGCTCGCCGTGGTGGTCGCGGGACAGGTCGGCGGAAGTGAGAAACGGCACAGCGAGGACAGCGGCAAGGACACCGCGACGCGCTCGGCGGCCGACGAGGCGTCGCGCTCGCAGGACCGCGCGCCCGGTGCCGCGAGCCCGCCCGCGGGGGCCCCGGCGGCGACGCCCGCCGCCGCCACGTACGACGAGCTGATGGCCAAGCTGTACCCGCTGGACCCGGACCTGAGGCTGTCCGGCGCCTTCAGCACGGTCGGCGGCCACCAGGCCGCGCCGGGCAGGGGCAAGGTCATGCGCTTCCGGGTGGACGTCGAGCGCGGGCTGCCGCTGAACGCGCAGCTCTTCAGCGACACCGTCTTCAAGACCCTGAACGACAGCCGGAGTTGGGGTCACGGCGGACAGATGTCCTTCGAGCGGGTCTCAACCGGCCCCGCGGACATCGTCATTACGCTCGCCAGTCCCGGCACCACCGCGAAGTGGTGCGCGAAGTCCGGTCTGGACACGACAGTTGAGAACGTGTCATGTGACTCCGCGTCAACTCCGCGCACGATGATCAACGCCTACCGATGGGCGCAGGGCGCCAGTACATTCGGCGCCGCGCGGGTGCACGAGTACCGGCAGATGCTGATCAACCACGAGGTCGGGCACCGTCTCGGGCACAGCCACGTCGGCTGTCCCAAGGAGGGCGCCCCGGCCCCGGTGATGATGCAGCAGACCAAATTCCTGTCGCTCGACGGCGGCCCCACCTGCAAGCCGAACGCGTGGCCGTACCCGTAGGCGGAGCCGTCCGCATCCCGTAGGCGCGGACCCGCTCAGCGGTGCAATCCATAAGTGATCGTTTGAGATCGTATTGATCTGGCTTTGACAATTGGTGTCGCGTCGCTGCACGCTTCTGTCCATGCAGCACCACCACGCACATCCGTATGCACGCGCCGGCATCGAGCTGGCGCTCATCGGCGTGGCCGCGCACTGCGTCGCCGACGTTCACTGTCGCTGACCGCATCCAGCCCCACCGCGTAGAGGCCCGGCCGCCGTCCCAGGACGGCGTCTCCTCCGCCACGGGCTGCTCCGGCCGGACCCTTCGGTCCCGCACGTCACGACCCGTTTCCGCTTTTTCGCGCGCACCGCTGTGCGCGCCCTTCCTCGCTGCCGCGAAAGGTTCCTCTGATGCGTCAACTGTCCTCCACATCCCGCCGCATAGGCGTGATCGCCGTCGGTCTGGCCCTTGCCGGAGGGGCCGTCGCCTGCGGTCCCAAGAACGGTGACGACGCCAAGGCGGGCGGCGACGGCAAGCCGGGCAAGGGCGGCACGCTGTACGTCCTGAACAACCAGGCGCAGGAGAACTTCGACCCCGCCCGGCTCTACACCTCCGGCGGCGGCAACGTGCCGTCGCTGGTCTACCGGACGCTCACCACCCGCAACCGCGCCGACGGCGCCGCGGGCGCCAAGGTCGTCCCCGACCTGGCGACCACCACCGGCGAGCCCAGCGAGGACGCCACGGTGTGGACGTACCACCTCAAGGACGGCCTGAAGTACGAGGACGGCTCGCCCATCACCACCGCCGACATCAAGTACGACATCGAGCGGTCCTTCGCCGCCGAGCTGTCCGGCGGCGCGCCCTACCTGCGGGACTGGCTGGTCGGCGCGGCCGACTACCAGGGCCCGTACAAGGACCCCAAGGGCCTGTCCTCGATCGAGACGCCCGACGCGAAGACCATCGTCTTCCACCTGAACAAGCCCGAGGGCGAATTCCCGCTGCTCGCCACGCAGACCTCCTTCGCGCCGGTGCCCAAGGCCAAGGACACCGGCACCAAATACGCGGCGCACCCGGTCTCCTCCGGCCCGTACAAGGTGGTCAGCAACGAGAACAACGGCGAGCACCTGGTGCTGAAGCGCAACCCCAACTGGTCGGCCGCCACCGACGACCAGCGCAAGGCGTACCCCGACACCATCGACGTGCAGTCCGGCCTCGACCAGGCCGTGATCAACCAGCGTCTGTCGGCGGGCGTCGGCAAGGACGCGGACGCGGTCACCACCGACACCAACCTCGGCCCGGCCGAGCTGGCCAAGGTGACCGGCGACAAGAACCTCGCCCAGCGGGTCGGCACCGGGCACTTCGGCTACACCGACTACATCGCCTTCAACCCGAAGGTGAAGCCGTTCGACAACATCAAGGTCCGGCAGGCCATCGCGTACGCGATCAACCGCACCACGGTGATCAACGCGCAGGGCGGCTCGTCGCTCAACGACCCGGCCACCACCTTCCTGCCCGCGCAGGCGTCCTTCGGCTACACCGCCTACGACCCGTTCCCCGCGGGCAAGACCGGTGACCCGGCCAAGGCCAAGGAGCTGCTGAAGGAGGCCGGTTACCCCAACGGCCTGACCGTCTCGCTCACCCATGACGTCACCAAGGGCGACGAGCAGGGCCCCGAGGTCGCCACCGCCGTCCAGGAGGCGCTCAAGGCGGCCGGGATCACCGTCAAGCTCGACGGCCAGGAGCACGCGGCCTTCTCCGACAAGATCCACACCCTGAAGACCGAGCCCGGCTTCTTCCTCACCGGCTGGGGCGCGGACTGGCCGTCCGGCGGCCCCTTCCTCGGCCCGATCTTCGACGGCCGCCAGATCGTCAAGGACGGCGCCAACTTCAACAACGCGCAGCTCGACGACCCGGCCGTGAACAACGAGATCGACCAGATCAACAAGATCACCGACCTCAAGGCCGCCGCCGTCCGCTGGGGCGCGCTGGACAAGAGGATCGGCGAGCAGGCGCTCACCGTGCCGCTCTTCCACCCCGTCTACAAGCGGCTGTTCGGCAAGAACATCAAGAACGTCGTGATCAGCGACTGGACCGGTGTGCTGGACATCTCGCAGGCCGCGGTGAAGTAGTCCGTGACCGTCGAAGCACTCTCGGCCGTCTCGGCCGCCGGGGAGGGCGCCGCCACCGCGGCGCCCCCCTCCGGGGCCCGGCAGATCTGGCGGCGGCTGCGCGGACAGCGCGCGGCCCTCGTCGGCGGCGCCGTCATCGTCCTGTTCGTCCTGGTCGCGGTGGCGGCCCCGCTGCTCGCCGCGCTCGAAGGGCAGGACACCACCACCTACCACGCCGACCTGGTCGACTCCGCGGCCGGCGGCGTACCGGTCGGCACCTTCGGCGGGGTCTCCGGCAGCCACTGGCTCGGCCTCGAACCCGGCACCGGACGCGACCTGTTCGCCCGGCTCGTCTACGGCTCGCGGATCTCGCTCGTCGTGGCCCTCGGCGCCACCGTCCTCCAGGTCGCGCTCGGCGTGGCCCTCGGCCTGGGCGCGGGCCTGGGCAACCGGTTCCTCGACAGCGTGCTCAGCCGGATCACCGACGTCTTCGTCACCATGCCCGCGCTGATCTTCGCCATCGCGCTGCTCGCGGTCGTCCCCGACGGCTTCCCGCGGCCCGTGCTGCTGATGCTGGTCCTCGGGCTGCTCGCCTGGGGCGGCATCGCGAAGATCGTCCGCGCGCAGGTGCTCACCCTCAAGTCCCTCGACTACGTGGCCGCTTCACGGCTCGCGGGCTCCAGCCGGTGGCGGACCGCGCGCCGCGAACTGCTGCCCGCGCTCGTCGCGCCCGTCGTCACCTACGCGGCGATCCTGCTGCCCTCCAACATCGTCTCCGAGGCGGGCCTGTCCTTCCTCGGCATCGGCGTCACCCCGCCCACCCCCTCCTGGGGCCAGATGCTCTCCAGCGCCTCGACCTGGTACCAGGCCGACTCCGCGTACGTCCTGCTGCCCGCCCTGCTGCTCTTCGTGACCGTGCTCGCCTTCACCGTCTTCGCGGACGGTGTGCGGACGGCCCTGGACCCGCGGGTCGCCAGCAGGCTGCGGGTGGGGACGGGACGGAAGTCGGCGAAGGCGGACGCTTCTTCGGACACGGCTTCCTCGGACACGGGTCCGACGGTGGCGGGTCCGAGGGGCACGGCTTCTTCGGACACGGCCGCGACGGATACGGCTGGCCGCGCCTCGGACGCCGAGGCGGTGGACGGCGCGTGATCCGCTTCCTCGGGCGGCGGCTCTTCCAGGCCCTCGTCGTCCTCCTCGTCCTGGCCGCCGTGCTCTACGCGTGCTTCTACCTCGCGCCCGGCGACGCGGCCCGGCTGGCCTGCGGCCCCAAGTGCTCGACCGCGCAGATCGTGCAGATCCGCGGCCAGATGGGCCTCGACGACCCGGTGTACGTGCAGTTCTGGCACTTCCTCAGCGGCATCGTCGCCGGTCACGACTACAGCACCGGCACCGATGTGCTGCACTGCCCGGCGCCCTGCCTCGGCCAGTCGTACCGCACCGGCGAACTCGTCACGTCGATGGTCGGCGAGAAGCTGCCCGCCACCGCGTCGCTCGCCTTCGGCGCGATGGTGCTGTGGCTGGTCATCGGCGTCGGCACCGGCCTGCTGTCCGCGCTGCGGCGCGGCACCGTCACCGAACGTGCCCTGACCGGCTTCACGTTGGTCGGCACGGCGACCCCGGTGTTCATCACGGGCATCCTGCTGCTCCTGCTCTTCTGCTCCTGGCTCCAGTGGCTGCCGTACCCCTCGTACGTCCCGCTCACCGAGGACCCGCAGCAGTGGGCGTGGAATCTGCTGCTGGCCTGGCTCGCGCTCGCCCTGGTCGAGGCCGCCAAGTACGCCCGGCTGACCCGCAGTTCGATGCTGGAGACGCTGGCGGAGGACCACATCCGCACCTTCCGCGCGTACGGCGTCAGCGAGCGGGCCATCGTCGTACGGCACGCGCTGCGGGGCGCGCTGACCCCGGTGATCGCGCTGTCCGCGCTGGACCTCGGCACGATGTTCGGCGGCGCGCTGCTCACCGAGACGCTGTTCAACATCCCCGGACTCGGGCAGCAGCTCGTGCAGTCCGTACAGATCAAGGACGTGCCGGTGGTGGTCGGGATCGTGCTGGTCATGGGCCTGGCCGTCGTCGTGGCCAACGCTGTCGCCGACGTGCTGTACGCGGTGGCCGACCGACGGGTGGTACTGGCATGACCGGGCAACTCACCGACCTGGGAGCCCCGTTGGTGGAGGTCGCGGGACTGCGGATCGAATTCCCCACCGAGGGCGGGGCCGTACGGGCCGTCGACGGGCTGGACTTCACGCTCGGCGCGGGCGGCGCGCTCGGGCTCGTCGGCGAGTCGGGCTCCGGCAAGAGCGCGACCGCGTACGCCCTGCTCGGCCTGCACCGCGGTACGGGCGCGCGGGTCTCCGGGACCGTACGGGTCGCCGGGACCGACGTACTCGGCGCGGACGACGCCGAGTTGCGCGAGCTGCGCGGCGGGGCCGCCGCCATGGTCTTCCAGGACCCGCTGTCCTCGCTCGACCCCTACTACGCCATCGGCGACCAGATCGCCGAGGTCTACCGGGTGCACCACCGCGGCTCGCGCGCCGCGGCGCGGGCCCGCGCCGTCGAGGTCCTGGACCGCGTCGGCATCCCCGACGCCGCTCGCCGGTCCCGCTCCCGGCCGCACGAGTTCAGCGGCGGCATGCGCCAACGCGCCCTGATCGCGATGGCGTTGGCGTGCGAGCCGCGCCTGCTCATCGCCGACGAGCCCACGACGGCTCTCGACGTCACCGTCCAGGCCCAGATCCTCGACCTGCTGCACGAACTGCGGGCCGAGACCGGCATGGGGCTGCTGCTCGTCACCCACGACCTGGGCGTCGTCGCCGGGAGCGTCGACGACATCCTCGTCATGCGGGACGGCGCCGCCGTCGAACGCGGTCCGGTCGCCGAGGTGCTGGCCGCCCCGGCGCACGCCTACACGCGGGCGCTGCTGTCGGCGGTGCCCCGGATCGACCCGCGGCCGACGGACGGCGGGGAGCCGGGCGCGGCTCCCGCGCCCGTGGGCGCGGCGACACCACGCGGACGCGGCGCGCGTACGGGCACGGCCGAAGAGCCCGGCGCCGAGCCCCTGCTGGAAGCGGTCGCGCTGCGGCGGGAGTTCGGCAAGGGACGGCAGCGGCTCACGGCCGTGGACGACGTGTCGCTCCAGGTCAGGGCCGGGGAGACGCTCGGCATCGTGGGCGAGAGCGGCAGCGGCAAGACGACGCTCGGGCGGATGCTCGTGCGGCTGCTCGACCCGAGCGCGGGCGAGATCCGCTACCGGGGCCGGGAGATCGGCGGGCTGGGGGACAAGGCGCTGCGCCCGCTGCGGCGCGACCTGCAAATGGTCTTCCAGGACCCGGTCTCCTCGCTCAACCCGCGCCGCAGCATCGGCGAGTCCATCGCGGACCCGCTGCGGGCGGCGGGCGAGCTGAGCGACAAGGCCGTCGTCGGCCGGGTGAAGGAACTGCTGGAGCGGGTCGGCCTCGACCCGGAGTGGTACCACAGGTACCCGCACGAGTTCAGCGGCGGGCAGCGCCAACGCGTCGGTATCGCACGGGCCCTGGCGCCCGAGCCGAAGCTCATCGTGTGCGACGAGCCGGTCTCCGCGCTGGACGTCACCACGCAGGCGCAGGTCGTCGCGCTGCTCGCGGAACTCCGCCGCGACCTCGGCCTGTCGCTGGTCTTCATCGCCCACGACCTCGCCGTGGTACGGCAGGTGAGCGACCGCGTCGCGGTGATGCGCGGCGGCCGGATCGTGGAGTCCGGCACGGTCGACGAGGTCTACGACGCGCCTCAGGACCCGTACACCAAGGGCCTGTTGGCGGCCGTCCCGGTGCTGGACCCGGCCGAATCCGCGGCCCGCAGGGCGGACCGCAGGGAACTGCGGAGCGTGATGGTGACCGCACCTTAGGTCACATCAACGCGTGGCAGTGTGAGAAGTTACGCCCGTTCACCCCTTTTGGTGGGGGGGGGGGGCCCCCCCCCCCCCCCCCCCCCCCCCCCCCCCAAAAAACCCCCCCCCCCCCCCCCCCCGGGAGTGGTGTAAGAGCACGCCCAACCCCGGCCCCCCCCCCCCCCCCCCAACCACCCCCCCATGGG